>DATHEV010000508.1:0-9642 GCA_035318405.1 Iamia sp. | reverse complement strand
GTCTCCAGCCCGGGCCCGTAGGACGAGAACGGCCGCCCGCTGCCCAGGGTGACCTCGAGGGCCCGCACCACCCGGCGGCGGTTGTCGGGCTCCATGCGCGAGGCCGCCAGCGGGTCCAGGTCGGCCAGGCGCCGGTGCAGGGCCCGGGTGTCGGGGTCGGCCTCCAGCTCGGCCCGGACCTCGGGGTGCTGGCCGGGGAGGGCGAGCCCGTCGATCACGGCCCGCAGGTAGAGACCGGTGCCGCCCACCAGGACGGCCCGCTTCCCGCGGGCGGCGACGTCGGCCAGGACCTCGGAGGCGGCGGCCTGGAAACGAGCCAGCGACCACTCCTCCCACGGATCGGCGATGTCGACCAGGTGGTGCGGCACCTCGGCCCGCTCGGCGGGCGTGGGCGAGGCCGTGCCGATGTCCATGCCCCGGTACACCTGCATCGAGTCGATGCTCACCAGCTCGACGTCCGGCAGCGCTCGGGCCACCTCCAGGGCGAGCCCCGACTTCCCCGATGCCGTCGTCCCCACCAGCGCCACCGCCGGTCCCGGCACGGACGGAGGGTCGGCGGCCACCAACCCATGATGGGCCAGAGGCGACGTGGTGATCGAAAGGCGACCTCGGGGCCGTTCGGTCACCTCGTCGCGGGTCCGCATCCGCGGCGCGCGCCGAGACGACGGGGTAGTTTCGGCTCGTCCCACCCCGCTCCCCCATCCCCCGGAGGTGGACGTGCAACCGGACCTTCCCCGTCGTCTCGGTGCCGAGCTGCTCGGCACCTTCTGGCTCGTGCTCGGGGGCTGCGGCACCGCCGTGCTCGCCGGCCACGAGGTCGGGTTCCTGGGCGTGGCGCTGGCCTTCGGCCTCACCGTGCTGACCGGCGCCTACGCCCTGGGCCACATCTCGGGCGGGCACTTCAACCCGGCCGTCACCCTGGGCCAGGTCGTGGCCCGGCGGTTCCCGGCCAAGGACGCCCTGCCCTACATGGCCGCCCAGGTCCTCGGGGCCGTCATCGCCGCCGCCGTGCTGCTGGTGATCGTCAACGGCCGACCCGACTTCACCTCCGACGGCAACTTCCTCGCCGCCAACGGCTTCGGATCCGACGGCTCGCCCGAGGGCTACAGCCTGCTCGCCGCCGCCGTCACCGAGGTGGTGCTGACCTTCGTCTTCCTCATGGTGATCCTGGGCGCCACCGACCGCCGGGCCCACCCGGCCCTGGCCGGTGTGGCCATCGGCCTGGCCCTCACCCTGATCCACCTCATCTCCATCCCCGTCACCAACACGTCGGTCAACCCGGCCCGGTCGATCGGCCCCGCCCTGTTCGTCGGCAGCACGTGGCTGGAGCAGCTGTGGCTGTTCATCGTGGCCCCGCTGGCGGGCGGCGCCCTGGCCGGCGTCGTCTACCCGCTCGTGTTCGGCGAGGCCGAGGGCGACACCAGCGCCGCCTGAGGTCCCTCGTCAGACGGAGGCGACGGGGATGCGGGTGCGGTGGGTCGCGGCGGCCACCAGGTCGACCAGCTCGCCCTTGAGGTGGTGGGCGGCAGCGTCGGTGACGCGCACGGTGGCATAGGTGCCGACCCGCAGCGGCGTGGGCGAGGCGAAGTGGACCAGCTTGTTCTGGCCGGTACGGCCGGTGAGGACCGACGGGTCCTTGCGTGACGGCCCCTCGACGGCGACCTCCTCGACCCGGCCCACGCGGGCCCGGTGCTGCGCCACGGCAGTGCGCTCGACCACCACCCGCAGACGCTCGAAGCGCTCGGCCACCACCTCGGGCGGGACCTCCTGGTCGGCCATGGTGGCCGCCTCGGTGCCGGGGCGGGGCGAGTAGATGAACGTGTAGGCCGAGTCGTAGGCCGCCTCGGCCGCCACCTCGAGGGTGCGGACGAAGTCGTCCTCGGTCTCGCCCGGGAAGCCCACGATGATGTCGGTGGTGACGGCCAGGTCGTCGACCGCGGCCCGCGCCGCACCCAGGCGGTCGAGGTAGCGCTCGGCCGTGTAGCCCCGGTGCATGGCGGCCAGCACCCGGTCGCTGCCGGACTGGAGCGGCAGATGGAGGTGGCTGCACACGGCGTCGACCTCGGCCATGGCCGCGATCGTCTCGGGGCGGAGGTCCTTGGGGTGGGGGCTGGTGAACCGCACCCGCCGGATGCCGTCGACCGCGCCGGCGGCGCGCAGCAGGTCGGCGAACAGCGGACGCACCCGGGTGGCGCCGTCGGTCCTCCGGGCGGCGAGGGTGATGTCGCGGCCGTAGGAGTTGACGTTCTGCCCCAGCAGGGTGATCTCGGTGACGCCCTCGGCGGCCAGCCGCCGCACCTCGTCGACCAGGGCGCTCAGGGGCTTGCTGATCTCGGGACCCCGCACGGCCGGGACGATGCAGAAGGCACAGCTGTTGTCGCAGCCGATCTGGATGGTGACCCACGCCCGGTGGCCGTGGTCGCGTCGCACGGGCAGGGCGGTGGGGAACATGACGGCGTCGTCGGCCACGGCGGCATCGAGGATCTCGGTGATCGGGCCGCCGGCCCGGGCCTGTGCGATCAGCTCCGACGCCCGGTGGACGTTGTGGGTGCCGAGCACAACGTCGACGTACGGCGCCCGGACCCGGACCTGGTCCCGGTCCTTCTGGGCCAGGCAGCCGCCGACCACGATCTGGAGGTCGGGGCGGGCGTCCTTGCGCGACTTCAGGTGACCGAGCGTGCCGTAGAGCTTGTTGTCGGCGTTCTCCCGGATGCAGCAGGTGTTGAGGACGATGACATCGGCATCATCCTCGCTGTCCGCCGGGGCGTAGCCGTCGGCCTCCATCTGCCCGGCGATCCGCTCCGAGTCGTGCTCGTTCATCTGACACCCGAACGTCCGCACCAGGTAGCGGCGCGGCGCAGGGTCAGCGGCAGGATCGACAGCGGTCATGGCCGATCCAGCCTACGGCCCCGCCCGGCGCCACCCCGGGGTCAGCGCGCACTCGGTTCGCCCGGCCCCGAAGGGTCAGACTGCGCGGGTGCGCTTCCCCGAGCCGTTCCCCTTCCTGGGCGAGGTGATCTGGCTCACCCCCGACCAAGGCGGGCGACGGAAGGGCGTACCGCCCGCACCCCACCTGGCCGTGACCGGGTTCGTCCCGCCCCACACCGTCGACGACGGGCTGGCCAGCTTCGTCCTCAAGGGGTGGGACCCGACCGCGTGGCGCTCGCCCGCCGAGGGCATGTGGCTGCTGGTGGAGGCCGAGGGTGCCCAGCGGGTGCGCGCCGGATCGGTCGTGCACGTGACCGAGGGCCGGCGGACCGTCGCCCTCTTCCTCGTCGACCGCATCCGGGACGGCGAAGGACACCGCCTGGCCCCCTGATCGGGATCGGCGGTGCTACCAGTCGTGGCGGTCTTCGCGGCGTGGGGGGCGGCCGGGATCGTCGGGGCTGATCAGACGCCGCTCGCGGTCGTCGAGACGGAGGCGGAGAGCGGTGCGCTGCTCTCCGTCGATCTCGATGTCGGCGAACGACGGCGTCACGACGATGTCCAGACCACCCGCCGACAAGATCCCCCGTGCGATCACCGATGCCTTGGTGGCTTGGTTGAGGGCACCGGCCCCCACCACCTGCATGACGACCGCACCGGAGTTGCGGATGGCGCCGGCAATGGCTCCGGCGACGGAGTTGGGGTTCGACTTGGTGGAGACCTTGAGGATCTCCACCTCAGCTGCGGCGGGCACGCCAGCGCATTTCGACGTCCATGGCACCATCCCTTCCCGGTGCGTGCGATCCCGAGCCCAGGTCATCCCTGGTCGGGCGGGTGCAAGCGGATCCGACGCGGCAGAGCCCGCCCGGGAGGGTGCTCCGGGCGGGCTCCGACGAGGGGGCCGGTGGGTGGGCGACGGACATGTGGGGCAGGTACGCCGCCCACCCGACCGGGGGGACGCCAGCGCTCGGGAGCAGACCGAGAGCCGACGCGATCCGGGGATCGGGGGGTCAGATGTGTGACGCGATGACGGGCCGACGCGGGCCCTCGCCGGTCAGTCGTCGACGGAGAGGCTGATGGGCTCGTCGTCGAGGTCGGACATGGCGTCGTCGACCTCGGTCTCGGCATCGGCGTCGACCCCGATGCCCATCTCCCGCCGGATGCGCTCGGACACCTCGACCATGATCTCGGCGTTGGCGATGAGGAAGCCCTTGGCGTTCTCGCGCCCCTGGCCCAGCTGCTCGCCCTCGTAGGTGTACCAGGCCCCCGACTTCTTGATGATGGCGAGATCGACGCCGATGTCGAGCACCGAGCCCTCCCGGCTGATGCCCTTGCCGTACATGATGTCGAACTCGGCCTGCTTGAACGGCGGCGCACACTTGTTCTTGACCACCTTGACCCGGGTGCGGTTGCCGACGACCTCGACGCCGTCCTTGATCGACTCGATGCGGCGGATGTCGAGCCGGACCGAGGAGTAGAACTTCAGCGCCCGGCCGCCGGGCGTGGTCTCGGGCGAGCCGAACATCACGCCGATCTTCTCGCGCAGCTGGTTGATGAAGATGCAGATGGTCTGGGTCTTGCTCAGGCTGCCGGTGAGCTTGCGCAGGGCCTGCGACATCAGCCGGGCCTGGAGGCCGACGTGGCTGTCGCCCATCTCGCCCTCGATCTCGGCCCGGGGGGTGAGGGCCGCCACCGAGTCGATGACCACCACGTCGAGCGCCCCGGAGCGGACGAGCATGTCGCAGATCTCGAGCGCCTGCTCCCCGGTGTCGGGCTGGGAGATGAGCATCTCGTCGATGTCGACGCCGATGGCCGCGGCGTAGATCGGGTCCATGGCGTGCTCGGCGTCGATGTAGGCGCAGATGCCACCGTTGCGGTGGGCCTCGGCCACCACGTGCATGGCGAGGGTGGACTTGCCCGAGGACTCCGGGCCGTAGATCTCGATGACGCGGCCGCGGGGCAGCCCGCCGATGCCGAGGGCGATGTCGAGGGCCATGGCCCCGGTGGGCACCGACTCGATGGCCATCGAGCCCTTCTCGCCCATCTTCATGACGGCGCCCTTGCCGAACGCCTTCTCGATGCCGCCCATGGCGATGTCGAGGGACTTGTACTTATCCGTGGAGGTGGGGGGCATGGCAGGGTCCTTTCGAGGTGGTCCGGTGGGGTCGGGACCGGCGGGTGAGCGGCTGCGGAGCGCCGCCGCGAGCGATGGAGGGGACCTTACGGAGGGGGTGTGACAGCGAAGCCCGGTGGGAACGACAGGAGCGTAGTTTCGAACAGCCGTTCGGGGCAAGGACCCTCGCCCCCGACCGCTTCGAACCCAGCTCAACCCCAGGTCAGGAGGACCGTGGCCAGCACCACCAGCACCGCACCGAAGCCCACCTCGAGCCGCTGGGGGTCCACCCGCAGGGCGGTGCGGGCCCCCAGCGCCGACAGCGGCACCGACGCCGCCCCGAACACCAGCACCAGGCTCCAGTCGATGTGGCCCATGACCCCGTGGGCCACCGTCCCGGGCACGGCCAGGGCGGCCGACACCGCCAGCGAGGTGCCCAGCGCCGGGCGCACCGGCAGCTTCAGCACCACCAGGTACAGGGGCGCCAGCAGGAAGCCCCCGCTGTTGGCCAGGAGCCCGGCCACCAGACCCACCACCAGCGCCACCGCCACCACCGAGCCGGTGGTCGAGGCGCTCGGCGCCACCGGGGCCGGGGCCAGCACCGCCACCGCACCCCCGGCCCGCTCGCCCCCGGCCGGCGCCCCCCCGCCGTCGCCGACGTCGTCCGAGCCGAGGTCGAGATCGACGGCCGGACGCGATGACCGCCGCGCCCCCACCAGGATGCTCACACCCAGCCCGGCCACCAGGACGTCGGTGGCCACCACCAGCGAGTCGGCCCCCACCCAGCGGGTGGTCCAGGCCCCGGCCAGCGTCGCCGGCAGCCCGACCGCCACCGACCACCCCAGCACCCGTCGGTCGATGTGGCCCTGGCGGGCGTACTGCCGGGCCGCCAGCAGCGTGCCGGGGATGGTCGCCGGCAGCGGGCTGGCCACGGCGATGATGGCCGGGATGCCCAGGGCGGCCAGGACGGGGGTGGCCAGGGCCGAGCCCCCCTTGCCGAAGAGACCACCGAGGAAGCCGGTGGCCGCACCGATGGCGAGCACGACGACGATGGTGGAGAGGGGCACCCCTCCATGGTGAGGCATGTGCCTTCATGGATCAAAGTGCTTATACCAATGAGTCCCATAGGATGTACCTATGGAGATCCGTCAGCTGCAACATGCCGTCGCCATCGTCGACCAGGGCGGCTTCACCGCCGCCGCCGACGAGGTCGGGATCACCCAGCCCGCCCTGTCGCAGTCGATCGCCGCCCTGGAGCGCGAGCTCGGGCTCCAGCTGTTCGTGCGGGGCCGTCAGGTGGTGCTGACGGCCGCCGGCGAGGCCTTCCTCGGACCTGCCCGGCAGGTGCTGCGGGCGGCGACGGCCGTCCGCGACGTCGCCGCCGACGTCACCGGGCTGCGCTCCGGCCGTCTCGACCTGGTGGCCCTGCCGACCCTCGCCGTCGACCCGCTGGCCGAGCTGCTCGGCCGCTTCCGCGCCGCCCACCCGGGCATCAGCGTGCGGGTGGCCGCCCCCGACCTCCGTCTGGACGTGATCGACCAGGTGCGGAGGGGCGACGCCGAGCTGGGCCTGGCCGAGGTGGGTCACGAGGTCGCCGGGCTCGAGGTGCGCCCCGTCGCCAGCCAGGAGGTCGTGCTGGTGGCGCCGCCGGGCACCCGGCTGGCCCAGAGCCGGCGGGTGCCACGTCAGCGGCTGGGCGACCTCGACCTGGTCAGCACGCCCGTGGGCACGTCCACCCGGGCGCTCCTCGACGACGCGTGCGCGGCGGCCGGCGTCGAGCCCCGCGTGGTCGTCGAGACGGCGCACCGCGAGGCCCTCGCCCCCCTGGTCGTGGCGGGCGCCGGGGCCGCCCTGCTGGCCGCCCCACAGGCCCGCCAGGCCGCCGCCCGGGGCGCGGTGGTCGCCCGTCTCGACCCCCCGCTGCGCCGCCAGGTCGGCTTCCTCCACCGTCGCGGCCCCCTCTCCCCCGCCGCCCAGGCCCTCCTCGACCTGGCCCCGACCCCCGCCGGGCCCTGAGCGCTCAGGCCGTCGGCCTCGTCGGGTGGTGACCCGCCAGGTGCGCCCTGACCGCCTCGATCACCTTCGTCCACTCCGCCTCGTCGAGACGGACATCGCCAGCCTGCGGATCGATCGACCCGTGCGGGTCGTCGGGCGCGTACTGCGGGATCAGGTGGCAGTGGAGATGGGGGCAGAGGTGCCCCATGAGGAGGTCGTCGAGCTTCACGGGGTCGAGGAGCGACGAGATCGTCCGGCCGACCGCCGCGCCATCGGCCCAGAACCGCGCCAGCTCGTCGGCCGACAGGTCGTGGAGCTCGGGTGCGTGGCGCTCGGCGACCACCACGGCATCGTCGGACGCTAGGGGTGGGTGACGACCGCCGGCGGGACCAGGTCGCCCGCCGGGAGATCGTCGGCGGGGATCGGCGGGCCCGGCACCACCGGGAGCGGGACGACGCCGGCCCACACGGCGAGGTCGAGGTCGCGCTCGTCGTCGATGGGCGGGCCGGTCCGGACCTTGACCGAGGCGTCGTGCAGCGGCACCTCGAGCAGGAGGGTCTGACGGGTCTCGGCGCGATCGGGGGCCCGCACCTCGGCCGACCGGCCCGGGGCGACGTGATCGACGAGCACGGCGAACCCGGCGGCCAGCGCCTCGGGATCGGCCACCCGCGTGGCGACGCCGCGCACCACCACGCTGCGGTAGTTGACCGAGTGGTGGAAGGCCGAGCGGGCCAGCACCAGGCCGTCGACGTGGGTGACGGCCACGCACACCGGGAACCCGACGGCACCGTGGCGCATCAGGCGGGAGGCCACCGACCCGTGCAGGAGCAGGCGGTCGCCCTGGCGGGCGTAGACCATGGGGATCACGGTGGGCTCGTCGCCGTCGGCGATGCCGACGTGGGCCACGAAGCCGGCGTCGAAGACGGCGTGCACGGCCGCCTCGTCGTAGCGGGCCCGCCCGGCGGTCCGGCGCACCGTGCTGGCCGGGGACGGAGGCGGGGCCGGCGGGTCGGGGGGCGGGGGCAGCGGCGTCGTGGTCACGCCCCGATCGTCGCGTGCCGGGCACCCGCCGGGGGTGGAGTTCCGTCGGTGGGCACCGTCGCGGCCGGGCGCCGGTCGGGTGGAGCTCCGTCGTCGCGCCGAGACGCGCCGGAGCGGCGGGCGGGGGTGGAGCTGCGTCGGGGATGCGGAGACGCTCGTCACGGAGGCCTCGCTGGCGTACGCTGCCGGCGTGCACGGGGCACAGGCGGGACGGCGGCGCGGGTGATCGCCCACGCGGGTCGTCCAGGGCTCCGGGCATCGGCGGGACCACAGGGTCCCCTCATCCGACCAGACCCGGAGGTCCCCATGTCCGTCCCTAGCCCCTCGCGCCCGTGGCGTCCGGCGGCCGCGGCCGTCGGCGCGCTCGTCCTCGTCATGGCGCTGGCCGGGTGCCGGTCCATCGTCGTGCACGAGGACCGGACGGTCACGTCCTACGCCACCCGGGCGGTGTCGCCCACCACCGTGACGGTGGGTGGGCGGTCGGTCGCCGCGGTCGAGATCCGCATCCGCGACTGCCACACGCTGGTGGGTGCGTTCCCCGAGGAGTACGGCGACGTCGCCATGCGACCGATCGCCGACATCACCGACGCCGACGGCGACCTGATCTTCTCCAACTTCCACGACGGCCCGCCACGGCCGGAGGGGTCCCAGGTCATCAGCGGGGGCACCGACGACGCTCACCGGATCGTCGTCCCGGTCGCCGGTGCCCGGGCCCCGCTCACCATCGGGTCCGGCTGCACCGCCTACGAGGGCTTCGGCTCGGGGGGCCCGTTCAACACCTACCGGCTGCCGACCTGCCGGACCTCGAACCGGACGTGCGCCGCCAGCCGGGCCGGCCAGGGCGAGTACCACATCTCATGAGGCGACCCCGCGTTGCCCGCATCACCCTCGTCGCCCTCGTCGTCGGCCTCGCCCTCGCGGCCTGCGAGCCGATCGTGATCGACGACCAGGGCGTGGTGTCCTCCGAGGCCACCCGCCAGGTCGCGCCGGCCACCGTGCGGATCGGAGGCCGGGACGTGGCGGCCGTCGAGATCCGCATGCACAGCTGCCACACCATGCGCTTCGACGGGTCGAACCCGCCGCCGGAGATCCACCTGCGACCGTTCGCGCGGGTGGCCGACCGGCTCGGGGCGACCATCTTCGCCAACCTGTCCAGGCCCGTGATCCCGCCCGGGGCGCAGGTCGTCGACGGGGGCGACGGGGGCGACCACCGCATCGTCGTCCCGGTGGAGGGGGCCCGGCTCCCGCTCCGGATCACCTCCGGCTGCACCGCCTACCCCGGCTTCGGCTCGCTCGTCATGCCGGGCTGGACGTTCCCCTTCTGCCAGACGGCCACCGGGATCTGCAAGAAGACCTTCCCGGGCGAGGGGACCTACCAGCCGGGAGGCGTCTAGACCTCGGTCGGGATGACCAGCTCGGGCTTGACGGTGTCACCCTTGTGGGCCTGGTAGACGGCTCGCAGGCGACCCTCGTCGTCGACCACGGCCCACGGGCCGTCGCCCTCGGCGCCCAGATCGGTGCGGTCGAGGACCTTGCCGTGGCCCACGGCGACGGCCACGTCGCCGGCC
>DATHEV010000507.1:0-3420 GCA_035318405.1 Iamia sp. | reverse complement strand
AGCGACGTGAACCTCGGCTGCTGAAGGTCCCCGTGGGCCGTCCTCGTGTTCCCAGCCAGCATGGGGATGGCCCACGGGATGGGGGGAGGGGGGCGGTCCACGGGACGGCGGGCCGGCGACGACCAGGAGGAGACGGATGACCCATGACAGCTCGCCGGGGACGAATCGCCTGCCCTGCCCGCGCCTGCTGGTGGCGATCACCGGGTCCGTCCACGTCCTGGTGGTGCCGCAGCACCTCGATGCGTTCCGGAGGAGCTTCGCCGACGAGATCCGCGTGATCATGACCGAGGCGGCGACGCACCTCTGCTCCCCGAGAGCCCTGGAGGCCATGGTCGGTTCGCCGATCCCGTCCGACCTGTGGAGCGGGACCGGCCCGGGCCACGTCGAGCTCACCCAGTGGGCCGACTGCTTCGTCGTGGTGCCGACGACCGCCAACTGTCTGGCCAAGGTGGCCCAGGGCCTGGCCGACGACCTCGTCACCACGGCGATCGTCGCCGCTCCGGGCCCGGTCGTCTTCGCCCCGGCGATGAACCGGCACATGTGGGAGACCGCACCGGTCCAGCGCAACATCGCCCAGATCCGCCGCGACGGGCACCTCGTCGTCGAGCCGAGACCGGCCCTGTCGCTCGCCAGCGGTCGCGACGACGAGGCCCTGGGGCCGGCGACGGACGACGTGCTGGCCTACATGTGGCACGCCACCATGCGCCGCCGCCGGGATGCGTACTGGCAGCAGGCCACGGCCGACGCGCCCGTCGCCCCCTCGGGGGCGGAACCCCGGCGCACCGTTGCCCTGGGGAGCCGGGACCAGCCCGTCGAGCTGAGGTCGCGGGCCAGTGCCTAGATCAGGTCCCGGATCGCCGCCGCTCCTCATCGTCGGCGATCCGGGGCCCCACCAGCGCCGACCCTGCGGGGCGGGAACCGGTACCGTCGCCCGGGCCGGGGCCGACCCGTCTCCGTCTCCGGTCACCCACGATGTCGGACGCGCCCTCGGCCGGAGTGCGGGGGAGCCCACCGAACCCCACCCCTTCGAGCGAAGAGCAAGCATGCAAGAGGTCGAACACGAGCAGGCGGATGCAGTGCGCGCCCTGGGCCACCCGATCCGATTGCGGATCCTCGGTCACCTGTGGAGGCACGGCGCCTCGACCGTCACCGACATCGCTCGCGCCGAGGGCCTCTCCACCGCCTCGGTGAGCTACCACGCCCAACGTCTCGCCAAGGCGCGCTTCATCGAACGAGCCGACGAGCTCGCCGCCGGGAAGGAGAAGCCGTGGCGCACGATCCAGGGTCCGTACACCGCCAGCAACGAGGGGTCGGACCCCGATGTCGTCCGGTCCATGCGGGAGGCGATCATCTCGGCCGATGGCCGCAGGGTCCGGAACCTCATGGCTGATTGGCCATCGATCCCTGCCGAGTGGCAGATGGCGAGCTTCTTCGCCACCCGAGGGTTCTTCCTCACCTCCGACGAGCTCACCCGGGTGATCCAGGTCCTCCTCGAGACCCTGCGGCCGTTCGAGTCCCGCACCCATGCCGACAAGCCCGAGGAGGCGAAGGCGGTGAGGTTGATGCTGTACGGGTTCCCGGAGACCGACGGCCCGGCCGGTGACGAGACGGGGCCCCCCGATGACGACATGGAGCCCGACGACGAGCCGGGCCCCGACGACTAGGTGGACCGCGCATGGCCCTCGAACGACTGGTGTCCGATGCCGACGCCCTCCAGGGCGCGTGGGAGGTGCAGCCGCTGCTGAGCCGGGGGCTCGAGGGCGGGGAGGACCTCCTGTCCCTGGACGCCGTCGCCCGGCTCGTCGACCAGCACGGCCTCCGCCTCCCCTACTTCCGGATGGTGCAGGACGGTCGGCCGCTGCCCGCCTCCGACTACACGAGACGGGTCGGGCGCGACCGGGGCCAGCTGACGGGGGTCATCGATCCGGACGCCGTCCGGGCCCACCTGGCGGCGGGGGCCACCCTCGTCCTTCAGGGCCTGCGCTTCTACTGCGCCGAGATCTCGGCCCTCTGCGACGGCCTCAGCGCCGAGATCGGGCACCCCGTCCACGCCAACGCCTACCTCACCCCGGCGTTCTCCAACGGGGCGGGCCGCCACTACGACGACCACAGCGTCTTCATCCGCCAGGTCGTCGGGCACAAGCGCTGGCGGGTCCAGGCCCCGGTCGAGCAGTGGCCGACCGCACCGTGCACCGACGCCGACATCGACACCGAGGTCGTCCTCGACGTCGACCTGGGCCCGGGGGACTGCCTCTACGTCCCCCGAGGGTTCGTGCACGACGGGAGCACCGGCGCCGAGCCGTCCCTCCACCTCTCCTTCACGTTGGACGACCCGCCCACGTGGGGCGAGATCCTCCTGGCCGCCCTCACCGCCGAGGTCGAGACGCGCACCGCGCTGCGGGCCATCCTGCCCATGGCCTACGCGGCTGACCCCGGTCGGCTCGAGGCGCAGGCGTCGCTCATGATCGATGAAGCGCGGCGGGCGCTGGACGCCATCGAGGCGGTCGTGCTCGTCGACGGGCTCCTGTCCAGGGCCGAGCGGACGCTCGCCGAGTCGCGGCACGGGGCACCGGGCCGAAGCCTCACCGAGTTCCTGGGCCCGACGGACGAACTGACGACCGACCGGCACCGCCCCCGTGCGATCGCCTGACGTCTCCGTCGCGACCGCCGACCCGACGGTGGCGGAGTACCTCGGCGAGGTCACGGGCGTCGTACCCGTCGTCGTCGGTCCCGCGCCGGCGGGGGCCAGTCGCTCGGTGGAGGAGGTCGAGCGGCTGGCCCCCACCGAGCTGTTCATCCCGTCGGCGTCGGGCCCCACCTTCGGCCTCCAGGCCGTGGCGTCGATGCCCCGCCTGAGGGTGATCCAGTCGACGACGGCCGGGGTCGAGCACCTCCTCGCCCACGTCCCCCGGGGCGTGCAGCTGTGCAGTGCGCGGGGGTGCGTCGACTATGCCGTCGCCGAGTGGGTCGTCGCCCTGGTCCTGGCCTGGGCCCGCCGCCTCCCCGAGGCGGTCGACGCCCAGCGGGCTCGACGCTGGCACGCCGTCCCGGCGCGGTCGTTGCGCGGGGCCACGGTGCTCGTCGTCGGCCACGGGGCGATCGGGCGGGCGGTCGAGAGCCGCCTGCGCCCGTTCGGGGTGACGATTCGGGCGGTGGCGCGGACGGCCCGCGACGGGGCGGCGGGTCGGGAGGCGCTGCCCGACCTGGTGCCCGAGGCCGATGTGGTCGTCCTCGCCCTGCCCCTGACCGTCGAGACGCGTGGTCTGGTGGACGAGGCCTTCCTCGACCGCATGAGGGACGGCTCGCTGCTGGTGAACCCGGCCCGAGGAGGCCTCGTGGACCAGGCCGCCCTCGTCCGGGAGCTGCGCCGCGGGCGGATCTCGGCGGCCCTGGACGTCACGGACCCGGAGCCCCTCCCGA
>DATHEV010000506.1:0-5522 GCA_035318405.1 Iamia sp. | reverse complement strand
GAGACCCGGGGCGGGCTGCTCAGCATCAACCACCCGCTCGAGGGGGACTGCTCGTGGCAGCACCCGCTGGCCGAGCTGCCCCCGGCCCTGGAGCTGTGGCCCATCGGGTGGTTCCGCGACCTGGGTTCGACCGCCATGTGGGGCGTCATGGACCGCTGGCGACCCGACGCCGTCCTGCTGGGCGGCAGCGACTTCCACCAGCCCGGCCAGGGCTACGCCCCGGGCACACCCACGACCTGGGTGGCGGCGGCCGATCGCTCGCCCGCGGCGATCATGGAAGCCGTTGCCGCGGGGCGGACGGCGCTGTCGTGGGCGCCCGGACCCTCGCCCACGCTGTTGCGGGTCGAGGACGAGCTGGTGGCGCTGGAGGCCGACGGCACCGTGCTGGTGGACATGGACGGTCGCCGCCGGGTGCTCCACGGCGACCACCTCCGGTTCCCGGTCGACGGGCTGGGCCGCGCCCCGTTCCGGCTCGAGTCGGCCGCCGGTCACCTGGTGGCCATCAGCCCGTGATCCTCTCGAAGTGGCGATCAGATCCGGCGGCTTCCCGCCGGATCTGATCGCCAGTTCCGCAGGGGTGGCTACTCGTGGGCGAACACGCCGAGCTCGTTGCCGGCGGGGTCGGTGAAGTGGAAGCGGTGGCCGCCGGGGTACTCGTAGGGGCCCTGGACGACCGCACCGCCGGCGCCCTCGACCGCGGCCTGGGTCGCGGCCAGGTCCTCGGAGTGGAGCAGCACCAGCACCCCGCCCCGCGCCGGCGTGGCCATGGCGCTCAGACCGCCGACCTCGCCGTCGCCGCCGGGGGCCTGGATGCCGGCGTACTCGGGTCCGTACTCGTTGAAGGCCCAGCCGAAGGCGGCCGTGTAGAAGGCCTTGGCCGCGTCCAGGTCCGGCGCGGCGATCTCGACGTAGGAGATGTGGTGGTGGGTCTCAGCCATGCTTGCGACCGTACGCCGGGCCCGTCCCGCCCGTCTTGGACGGATCGGACGTCCTCAGCCGGCGAGCGCCACCACGTGGCCGGTGCGGGGTGGGGCGGCCCCGGCGAGGACCTCGTGCCAGGCGGCGTCGAGCCCCTCGGGCCCCGTGCCCACGGTGACGTCGACCCAGTCGGCCACCACGGGGGCGAAGCGAGCCCAGGCCTCGGCGTGACGCAGCTCGACGCCGTCGGGCCCCCAGTCGGCGTGGCGCTTGCGCATCTGGTCGGGGGCGAAGAAGAACGTGGGGGTGCCACCGGGCAGGACATCGCCGCCGGAGAGGTCCGGGGCGGCGTCGTGGTGCGCGGCCCCGACCACCGCCGAGTGCACCGGCGCCAGCCGCTCGTGGACCCGCCGCCGCAGGGCCGCGTCGCCGGCGACGTCGACGTAGACCGCCGGGCCCTCGGCCAGCGCGTCGACCTCGTCGTAGGTCCGCACCTCGTCGTAGCAGCCGAGGCCCTCGGTGAAGGCCCGGTTGGCGGCGCTGGTCAGGCCCACCCGGTGGACGCCGTCGAGGAGGAAGGCGGTGCCGTACGACGTCTTGCTCGACGCGCTGCTGATCACGACGGAGGTGGCGCCGAAGCCGCCGTTGTCGGTGAGGAAGTCGGCCAGCACGAAGCTGGTCATGAACAGCGGCCGGTACAGGACCTGGAGGTCCTCCTGGTCGGCGGCGTAGGCCGGGTCCTCGGTGGTGGTCGTCAGCCCGTTGTACGGGCTGGGCAGGTGCTGGCGGTGCGGGCTGGCGTCCCGGAAGCCCTTGGCGTCGACCTTGGCCGGCTGGACGACGAGGTGGCTGCTGGTCGGCAGGTAGCCGTACAGCCGGGTCCCCTCGACCACCTCGGGCACCGTGCTGGACTCGACGTCGGCGAATCCCCACAGGGGGACCCGGCCGAAGGCGGGATCGGCAGCAGGGAAGAAGTCCCAGTAGTGCATGGCGTCGCCGAAGGCGGCGTAGGTGACGTTGTTGGCCGTCATGCCGACGCGGTCGGCCCGCAGCACGACCTCCCCCGCCGCGGGCGTGGGGGTCGGCACCTCGACCACCTCGGTGCGGGTGAGGTCGGAGCGGTCGACGAGCAGGTCCCAGGCCATGGCGCGCCGGTCTACTACTCGATCTTGGACCAGTCGACGACGGAGGCGCCGGTGGCGGCGACGCGGGACAGGAGCGAGAGGCGGTTGCCCCGGACGGCGGGGTCGTCGGCCATGACCATCACGGTGTCGAGGCAGGCGTTGAGGGCGCCGGCCAGCGGCTCGGCCGCGGCCAGGAACGAGGCCACCGAGCCGGCGGTGTCGGCCACCTCGACCCGCTCGAGCTCGGCCTGGAGGGCCCCCTCGGTCGGGTCGTCGAAGAGGGCCGGGTCGACCGGCGGCAGGGCGGCGCGGTCGGCGTCGCCCACCAGGCGGTCGGCCCGCTTGAGGGCGTCGGCCACCAGACCGAAGCGCTCGGACCCCACCGCCGCGGTGAGGTCGGTGAGGGCGGCGCGCACGTGGGCGGGGCGGTCGGCGTGGACGAGGGCGGCCTGGACCAGGTCGTGGCGGTGGCCCTGATCGAGCAGGGTCTGCTCGAAGCGCCGGCGCACGAAGGGCAGCACGGTGTCGACCAGGCCTTCGGGCAGGTCGACGGGCAGGTGGGACGCGGCGGCGGCCAGCCCGGCCCGCAGCGAGAACCGGTCGAGCGCGGGATCGATGCCCGCCATGGCCACCAGCACGACGCCCCGGGCGGCCCGGCGGAGGCCGTAGGGATCCGCGCTGCCGGTGGGCTCGGCGCCGACGGCGAACAGGGCGGTGATGAGGTCGAGCCGGTCGGCCAGCGACAGCAGGGCGCCGGCCAGCGTGCCGGGCACCTCGTCGCCGGCGCCGCGGGGCAGCTCGGTCTCGGCGATGGCGGTGACGACGGCGGGGGAGAGGCCGGCGTCGGCGCCGTAGTAGCGGGCCATGGTGCCGGCCAGCGAGGTCATCTCGGCCACCATCTGCGACGCCTGGTCGAACTTGGCCAGCGGGCCGGCCTCGGCGACCACGGCGACGACGGCCTCGTCGGCACCCACCGCCGCGGCCAGGTCGCGCCCGGTCGCGGCGATGCGGTCGACCCGGTCCCGCACCGAGCCCAGCCGGTTGTCGAAGGTGATCGTGGCCAGCCCGGCGGCCAGGTCGGCCAGCGGCGTCTCCCGGTCGCGGGCGACGAAGAAGGTGGCGTCGGCGTAGCGGGCCGAGATCACGGCCTCGTTGCCCCGGCGCACGACGTCGGCGTCGCAGGCCCCGTTGGCCACGGTGACGAAGTGGGGCAGCAGGGCGCCGTCGGCGTCGGTGACGGGCAGGTAGCGCTGGTGCTTGGACATCACCGCGGTGAGGACCTCGGGCGGGAGGGCGAGGTGGACGGAGTCGAACGAGCCGAGGACCGGCGTGGGCGCCTCGACCAGGTTCACGACCTCGTCGACCAGCCCGGCCCAGCGCTCGACGTCGATGGTGCCGCCCTCGGCCTCGGCGAGGGCGGTGGCGCCCTCGACGATCAGACGGCGCCGCTCGGCCGGGTCGGGCACCAGGCCACCCTCGACCAGGGTGGCGAGGGCGGTCTCGGCCGAGGTGAACGTGGCCGTCGGCGACCCCGTCGAGCGGAACAGCCGTGTCTCCCGGCCGGCGGCCAGCCCGGCCCAGGCGACGGGGACGACCTCGTCGCCCAGCAGGGCGACCAGCCAGCGGACCGGGCGGCTGAAGGCCAGGTCAGAGCCGGGCCGCCAGCGCATGTTGCGCCCGAAGCGGAGCTTGCCGAGCACGGCGGGCACGACCTCGGCCAGCACCTCGGCCGCGGCCCGGCCGCCGCCAGCGCTCTCGAAGGCGAGGTGCTCCTCGCCCTTCTCGGTGACGCGGGTGAGGGCGTCGACCGTCGTGCCGCGCGAGCGGGCGAACCCCTCGGCGGCCTTGGTCGGGTTGCCGTCGCCGTCGAAGGCAGCCTTCACCTTCGGGCCCCGGACGACGACGGTCTTCTCGGGCTCGAGCGGGGCGACGTCGGCGATGGTGACGAGGAGCCGGCGCGGGGTGCCCACGACGGTGACCTCGCCGTGGGCCAGGTCGGTGGCGCTCAGGGCCTCGGCCGCAGCCTGGCGGAGGACGGTCCGGGCGGACTCGACGTCGGCCGCCGGCAGCTCCTCGACGCCGAGCTCCAGGAAGAACGTGCGGGGTCCATCGCCGGAAGGCGGCGTCGGGGCGAGGACAGGCGCGGCATCGGGCTCGTCGGCCCGGCCCAGCGGGAAGCCGAGCTCCTCCCGCTTGTCGCGCCACAGCTCGGCCACGTCGTGGGCCAGGCCTCGCATCGACGCGAAGGCGGTGGCCCGCTCGGTCGTGCCCATGGCGCCGCGGGCATCGAGGATGTTGAAGGCGTGCGAGGACTTGAGGATCTGGGCGTGGGCCGGGATGGGCAGGCCCAGCCCGATCAGGCGCCGGGCCTCGGTCTCGTGGTCGGCCAGCTGGCGCCGCAGGAGCTCGACGTCGGCGGTGTCGAGGAAGAAGGTGCTCCACTCGAACTCGGCCTGGGCGAACAGCTCGCCGTAGGTGACACCGTCGGAGTAGGGGATGTCCTTGAAGTGATCGATCCCGTGGAGCGCCATGAGGATGCGCTCCATGCCGTAGGTGATCTCGGTGGCGGGCGGGTCGACCACCAGCCCGCCGGCCTGCTGGAAGTAGGTGAACTGGGTGATCTCCTGGCCGTCGAGCCAGACCTCCCAGCCCAGCCCCCAGGCCCCGAGGGCGGGTGACTCCCAGTTGTCCTCGACGAAGCGGATGTCGTGGGCGGCCACGTCGATGCCGAGGTGGACCAGCGACTCGAGGTACAGCTCCTGGGGGTTGCCGGGCTCGGGCTTGAGGATGACCTGGAACTGGGTGTGGGTCTGGAGCCGGTTGGGGTTGTCGCCGTAGCGGCTGTCGTCGGGCCGCACGCTGGGCTCGACGTAGCCGACGCTCCACGGCTCGGGCCCGAGGACGCGGAGGAAGGTGGCCGGGTTCATCGTCCCCGCCCCGACCTCGGTGTTGTAGGGCTGCACGACCGCGCATCCGCGGGCCGCCCAGAACTCCGAGAGACCCAGCAGGGCGGCTTGCATCGTCAGCAACGGAAGGCTCCTCGACCTCGAACGGACCCGCAGGGTACCGCCGGCCCCCGAGCGGGCTCGATCCCGTTCCGCCGCCCGGCAGACCCCCGCCGGCGGGGCCGGTCACGGCAGGAGAGCCTCGAACGCGAGCGGGCGCTGAGCGGTGAGGACGAGGCTGGACACCAGGGCGATGGCCACGGTCCTCCGGTATGCGACCGCCATGACCGCGACCAGGCCGAGCAGGATCCGCCATGCTCGGATGTCGGACTGGACGAGCCGCAGGATGGCGGCCACGGGATCAGCCGACGGCTCCTGCGGTTCGGTCGGGTTCTCGGTCGCCATGTCGTCGTCCCCTGCGTGTCGTGTCCAGGCGCGGCCTCCCCCGGAAGGACGGCCGCGCTGCGGTGCACATGTCCGAAACCGTTGGGAGGCGGCGGTGGCCCGCGTCCGAGGAGATCGAACCAGTGACGCC
>DATHEV010000505.1:0-4535 GCA_035318405.1 Iamia sp. | reverse complement strand
CGCCGAGCATCGACACCAGCAGGTCGATGAACTTCAGGTGGGGGACGGTGGCGTTGCGGAACTCGGGCGACTCCGAGAAGAGGAGGAACATCCGGTAGCGGGGGACGCCCCGGTCGAGCTCGCCCAGCCAGTACTCGAGGTCGGCGGGCGAGGCGGCGCGGCCCAGGACGTTCTGGTACACCAGCTCGACGAAGTCCTCGTCGGTGGCATCGCCGTACAGGGCCACGAACTCGGCCGAGCGGGCGAAGAACGACGCCACGCTGTTGAGCGAGCGCCCGCCCTCGATCTGGCCGACCCAGTAGGCGAGGTCGGCGACCGACGGCGGCCGGTCGTAGAGGCCGAGGTAGATGCGGGTGACCTTGGCGGCCGGGTCGAGGATGTCGACGTACTGGAGCTCGAGGATGAGCTGCTCGAGGGTGCGGGCGCCGGTGTAGATGGCGACCTCCCAGTTCCGCTGCTGGGCCTCGGTGGGCGCGGCGCCGGTGAGGTCCATGAACTGCTGGGTCACGGCGTCGGCCACGGCCTCGAACGGCGTCAGGTCCGGCTCCTCGGGCACGGCCACGGCCGAGCGGGGCTCGCGATCGACCGGCACCGGGTCGGGGAGGAACGACTCGAAGTAGTTCCGCAGGACCGTGAGGTCGGTGTCGCCGGTGGTGAACGACTCGGTCCCCTGGGTGAAGGTCGGGAAGTTGTCGCCGCCGGCGGCCAGGAACGAGTTCAGCGTGACCCGGAAGGTGTCGTCGGGCTCGATCGGCGTGCCGTTGAGCATCAGCGATCCGTCGTTGACCCGGTAGCCCTTCGGGGCGGTCGGGTTGTACGTGTAGCTGAAGCCCTCGGAGACACCGAGCCACAGGAGCGGGCGGGAGGCGCCGGTGGGCTGCCACTGCTGCTCGAGGATGGCGTCGATCTGGGCCCCGGTGTAGGTGCGGGTGACCACGTCGTTGGTGAAGCTCTGGACGGCGAAGCCCTCGCTGTAGGTCACCACGCCATCGGCGTCGCCCGGTCGCTCTTCGACGGCGGCGAAGCGGAAGTCGTCGCGCAGCCCGCCGGCGTTCATGAAGGCGATCTCGGCGCCGCCCCGGTTGTCCGGCGCCGTGCCGGCCAGGAGAGCGTCGGCGATGAAGTTGCCGAGGTCGGACTCGGAGCCGCGGTCGGCGCCGGGCGGGTCGCCGGCCCGCAGGATGTCGGCGTCGATCTCGCCGATCTGGACCGAGCCCAGCTCCTCGGCTTCGTCCTTGGCCGCGTCGACGATGGCCTTGACGTCGGGATCCTCGGTCGAGGCGGTCGGGTCGAGCAGCTCGATGACGTCGGTGGTGATGGTGTCGGTGGCGGTGTCGACGGTCAGCTTCACCCGGCCGACCTTCTTGCCGTACTCCTGGGCGGAGATGACGGGGCGGGTGCGCTCGGAGCCGGGGATCGGCACGTTGAAGGCGTAGGGCTGGTGGGTGTGGCCGCTGAAGATGGCGTCCACGTTCTCGCTCATGTCGACGAACTCGCCGAACACGGGGTCGGACTGGATGGCGGCGACCGAGCCGATGTTGGCCGGGTCGGCACCCTCGTGGGTGAGCACGACGACCACGTCGGCCTCGCCGTTGCCGGCGCTGCCGTCCTTGAGGTCGGCGGCGACGTCCTCGGCCTCGGCGACGGGGTCGGTGAAGTCCAGCTCGGCGATGCCGTCGGGCGAGACCAGGGTCGGGGTCTGCTCGGTGACGACGCCGACGTAGCCGACGTCGATGCCGCCCACGTCGACCACGGCGTAGGCGTCGAGGGCCCGTTCGCCGGCCTGCGGCTCGCCGTCGGCGTAGCGGACGTTGGCGCCGAGGTACGGGAAGTCGGCCAGCGGCTCGACCCGGTCGTGGAGGTCGTCGTAGCCCTTGTCGAACTCGTGGTTGCCCACGGACGAGGCGTCGAGGCCCATGAGGTTCAGGACCTCGATCGAGGGCTCGTCGCCGGCGACGGCCGAGACGAAGGGCGAGGCGCCGATGAGGTCGCCGGCGGCGGCGAACGACGTGGGCGCCTCGGTGCTGACCGTGTCGATCAGCGTGGCGACCTTGGCCACGCCGGGCACACCGGCGACGGCGTCGGCCTCGAGGCGGCCGTGGAAGTCGTTGATGGCCAGCAGCTGGATCTGGACCGGGGCGGCGGACGCCGGCAGCGGGGCGATCAGGAGCGCGCCGAGCGACGCGCACACGAGGAGGAGGGCAGAGACGGCCCTCCGGCCGGGACGGGGCATGGAGTGGACCTCGGGGATTGAGGGGGATGTCGGGCGCCGACGCTAGGGAGGCTGGGTTTCGGTCTCCCGGCCTCCGCGTGAACGGAGGATCACGGGGTGCGGAATCCACCTCCGCCGGCCGTACGCCGGCTCCGATGGTAGGTGACCTCCGCCACGCCCGCACGTGCCCGCTCAACACTCTGTTGAAACCCCGACCCATTCACCCCAACGGGGGAGACATCGTCTTGGGTGGTCCGGCAGACCTGACGTACGCTGCCACCGGCCCACGAGGGGTGGGCCCCACAGGGGGGAGCGCACCATGCGTACGATCGTCTTCGCGGCCGCCATGGCCATCGCCGTCATCGGGGTGGCCGGTTGCCAGCCACCGCGGGTCTTCGCGAACTGCGCCGAGGTCTGGACCGTCTACCCGGGCGGCATCGCCAGGCCCGGCTACAAGCAGGTCGGCCCGCCACTCAAGAAGACGCCGCACGTCGACAAGGCGCTGTACGACGCCAACCCGCGGCGGGACGCCGACAAGGACGGCATCGGCTGCGAGGTCGCCTGACCGGTCTCGCGCCACGCGCGGTCAGGTGAAGTCGCCGCGGGGTGGGAGCTCGCCGGCGGCGAGGGCGGACGCTCGGACCCCCAGCTGCTCGGCGTGGTGGGGGTGGGTGAGCAGGAGGAACGTCTCGTCCCGCACGGCGCGGACCACCATCTGCGCCACCTCGGACGGGTCGATGCCCTGGGCGGTGATCTCCACCAGGGCCTCGTTGACGAAGTCCTGGTCGCCGGTGGACTCGGTGCGGAGCGCGGCCGGCCGGTGCTTGTCGACGGTCTCGGCGATCGAGGTGCTGACCATCCCGGGGCACAGAGCCGTGACCTTGATCTGCGATCCGACGGCCTCGAGATCGGCGGCCAGCGCCTCGGTCGCGGCCAGGGCGGCGAACTTGGAGATGCCGTAGGGCCCGGCGTACGGCGTGCCGAGCAGGCCCGCCACGGAGCACGTGTCGACCACGTGGCCGGGCGTGCCCTGGGCGATCATCCGGGGCAGGAAGGCGCGGATCCCGTGGAGGATCCCCCACAGGTTCACGCCCAGGACGAACTCGAGGTCGGCGGCCGGCCGCTCCCACAGGAAGCCGCCCACGAACACGCCGGCGTTGTTGCAGAGCAGGTCGACCTGGCCCCACTCCTTGAACACCCGGTCGGCCAGGGCGTCGACGTCGGCCTCCAGCCGCACGTCGGTGGGCTGGGCCAGGACGTCGCCGGGGTCGACGCCCGCCTCGACCAGCAGGCGCCCGGTGTCGCCCAGGCCGGCGGTGTCGACGTCGGCCAGGGCGACCCGCATGCCCTCGGCCGCCAGCCGCTGGGCGAGGGCCCGGCCGATGCCGCTGCCGGCCCCGGTGACCACGGCGACCTTCCCGACGAGATCCTTCACGACGACACCTCCGCTGACGTTGGATCGGTCCCACCCGAGGACGACGCCAGGTGCTGGGCCAGGAAGGCACCGGCGGCGGTGAGGCACTCCCGGGCCTCGGGCACGATGTCGGCCGGGAAGGCCGGGAAGACGTGGATCATCTCGGGCCAGACGACGACCTGGGCCGCGCCGCCCGCCGCCTCGATGCGGTGGCCGGCGGTGACGGAGTCGTCCAGCAGGACCTCGGCGTCGCCCACGTCGATGCGCACCGGCGGGAGCCCCGCCAGGTCCGCCATCATCGGCGAGGCCAACGGGTCGGTGGCGTCCGCCCTGCCGAGGTACTCGCTGGCGGCCTCGTCCAGCGCCTCGCGCCCGAGCATGGGGTCGACGTCGACCCGGCTGTCGTAGGTCGCGCCCGACTGGGTGAGGTCGGCCCACGGGGAGATCAGCCAGCCGGCGGCGGGAGGGACGTGGCCCCTGTCCCGCAGGGCGACGAGGGTGGCCAGGGCCAGCCCGCCCCCGGCCGAGTCGCCGGCCACGGCGTAGGGCCCGTCGGCGGCCAGCTCGACGGCGGCGGCCACGGCGTCGTCGACGGCGGCCGGGAAGGGGTGCTCGGGGGCGAGGCGGTAGTCGAGGGCGACGACGGGGCGAGCCGTGGCCAGCGCCAGCTGTCCGGCCAGGGCCCGATGCGTGTTGAGCGAGCCGCTGACGTAGGCCCCGCCGTGCAGGTAGAGGACGGTGCCCGGGCCGTCGACCCGCGCGGGCGTCGAGCGCTCGGCCGGCCGCCCGGCGACGGTGAGCGACTCGACCACGACCCCGTCGGGCGGGGGCACGGCGCCGGCCAGGGCCTCCAGCGCGTCACGCCGCTCCTGGATGGTCTGCGGCTCGGTGGCGCGCCCGCCCAGCAGG
>DATHEV010000504.1:0-2730 GCA_035318405.1 Iamia sp. | reverse complement strand
CGCGGGCCTCGGACCCGAGCTGGGCCAGCCGGCCGCTGACGAGGTCGCCCAGACGGCCCATGGGCTGCGCCGCCTCCTCCAGCGACCAGATGCCGTCGACCCGGCGCAGGCTGCCGTCGTGGCCGGCCACGGTGAGGGCCTCCCGCAGCAGGAGCGGGTTGCCCTGGGTGGCCGCGGCCAGCTGCCGGGTCATGTCACCGGCCACCGGACCGCCGAGGGTCGCCACCAGCACCTCGGCCACGCCGTCGGCGTCGAGGTCGTTGAGGGCGAGATGGACCACGCCGGGGGTGGTCCACGGCGGCGGCAGGGGCGGGCCGGGCGTCCGGGCCGTGCCCACGACGCGCGCCACCCGCCGCTCGACCAGCCCCCGGGCGACCTGGTGGGACTGGGGGTCGAGGAGGTTGACGTCGTCGACCACCAGGAGCAGGGGCTTGCCGTCGGCCGCCGCCGCCAGGTCGTTGACGACCCGCTCGACCACGGCCTCGCGCCGGTCGCCGGCCCGCACCCCGAGGTGGGTGACGGCGGCGAGGGCGCCGAGGGGGATGTCGGCGGTGGCGGCGGTGGCGATCACGCGCAGGACGACGGCGCCGGCCGATGCCCGTCGGCCCATGACCTCGGTGGCCAGGCGGGTCTTGCCCACACCGATCGGCCCGCTGATGAGCACGCCCCGGCCCTCGGGGGCGTCGAGCACGGCGCCGATGGCAGCGAGCTCCGGGCCCCGGCCGACGAGCGGCGGAGCGGCGAGCGTGACGGGACCGGTCGAGTCGGGGGGCATGGACCTAGGGCTGGGGGCGGAGCGAGGCGCTGTCGTCGGGCATTGCTACAGGAGCGAGCGGAGCTGGGCGGTGCCGATGGGGTGGGCGCCGCGCTGGCGGGCGCCGGCGCGGACGCGCTGGTCGTCGGACGCCACCACGACGGGGCGCTCGCCCGGCAGCGTGTCGACCAGGTCGAGGATGACGTCGTCGGCCTCGACCCCGGCCGGTGTGAAGCGGACGTCGACGCGGCGCGAGGTCGAGCGCCGCCACGCCTCCTCGACCCCGTCGAACACGACGGTGGCGTGGACGCCGATCCGGGCCTCGAGCTGATCGAGGGCGTCGACCAGGCGCCGCCGCTGCTCGGGCAGGTCGTGATCCGGCCAGGTCGACATCGAGGCGTTGTACCCGTCGACCAGGAGGGCGCAGCCCGGCAGCCGGACCAGGTGGGCGGCCGCCTCGGGCGAGTCGTCGTGGACCCCGCCCGGGAGCGAGGGCCGGCGCCGCCCGGGCCGAGCCCGGTCGGGATGGCGAGGGCGGGTCTGCGGCGCCGCGGGGGCGAGGTCGGCCGGGGGCCGGAGGCTGGAAGCGAGGGCGTCGAGGGCCCGGGCCAGGTCCGTCGCGGCACCGGCGGCCGTGCCGACTGCGGCGGCAGCTGCGTCCCGGTCGAACGGAGGCTCGGCCGGCTCCAGCGGCTCCACGACCTCCAGCACCTCCGAAGTGGCGATCAGATCCGGCGGGTTCCCGCCGGATCTGATCGCCACCTCGGGCGGGGTGGGGGGCTCGCCGCGGGTTGCCAGCTCGGCCTGGGCCTCGGCCAGGGCGGCGCGGGTGGTGCGCAGGTCCTCGTGGGCCCGGGCGTGCAGCGCCTCCATGTCCTTGAGGGCACGCACCGCCGCGGCGCGCTCCTCGGCGGCCGCGGCGGCGCGGGCGCCGTCCTCCTCGGCCCGGGCGGCGTCGGCGTCGGCGCGGGCCCGCAGGTCGTCCATCTCGGCCCGGACGGCGGCGAGGTCCGCCTGGGCCTGGTCGCGATCGGTCTCGGCCCGGCGCCGGGCCCGGCGCTCGCGGTCGAGGGTGCGCCGGGCGTCGGCCTCGGTCGCCTCCTCGATCCGCCGGCGCACCAGGTCGTCGAGGGCCTCCTCCCAGCCGTCCGGACGGGTGAGCCACAGCCGCCCGGCGTCGTCGAGGTCGTCGACGGCCACCGCCTCGGCCACCTGGGCGCGGAAGGCATCGTCGTCCCCCGCCCGATCGGCGGCGGCACGGGCGCGGCTGCCGAGCCGCGTCATCGAGAGGACGGGCCGCAACGGGGCCGGCACCGGGCCGCGGCCCTCGGCCTCGACGCGGCGGCCCACGACGATGGCGACGTCCAGGACCTCGCGCAGCAGCTCGCTGCGGGCGCTGCGCTCGGGGGACCCCATCTGCCGTCGCCCCCGGTCCGGGCTAGCGCTCCGTGAGCGCCTCGACCGCTCCGCTCGGGCCGCACCAACCGCACTCCACGGACTCGACGTCCTCGGCCAGCACCTCGGTGCTCTCGACGGTGAGCTCGCCGCCCACCGTGTAGTGGTGGAACGACCGGGTGCGCCGGGTCGCGGTGACGTCGAAGCGGGTCAGGTTGCCGCAGGTGGTGCAGCGGTACCGCGCCACGGTGGTGGAGGACGTCTCGGTCACGCCGGCATCGTACCGAAGGCGGGTCGCCGCCCCGGCCGGACCGCTCGCCCACGAGGTGCCAGGCACCACGTGGACCGACGCCCACGAGGTGCCAGGCACCTCGTGGGCCGGTCCGCCCCGACCGTGAAATCTCTTGACGACCGAACAGGTGTACGCGAACGTCTGTTCCCGTGCAGATGAGCCTCGACGAACTCGGTACCCCGCTGCACCAGGTCACGTTCTGCGTGATCGACATCGAGACGACCGGCGGCAACGGCTACGACGCCATCACGGAGGTGGCGGCGATGCGGGTCCGCTGCGGCGAGGTGCT
>DATHEV010000503.1:0-2407 GCA_035318405.1 Iamia sp. | reverse complement strand
TTCTCGCAGAGCACGTGCTTGCCGGCCGCGATGGCGGCGAGTGTCCACTGTGCGTGCAGGCCGTTGGGCAGCGGGACGTAGACCGCGTCCAGCGTCGGGTCGGCGACCAGGTCCTCGTAGGAGAGGCGGTGGCAGCCGTCGTCCACCGCCTCGAACGCCTGGATGCGCTCCATGCCCTGGGCCACGTAGAGGGCAGTGTTGGTGAGCAGGTCGTCGTCGAGCTCGGCCAGCCGCCAGCCGCGGGACGAGATCGAGTGCACCACGTCGAGCGGGTGGCGGGCGATCACCACGAACTGGGCGCCGGGGCCGAGAAGGGCCCGGAGCCCGGGCAGGACCTGGTGGTACTGCGGGGTCTTGTCGGCCCAGCGGGGCTTGCCCTGGGCGATCCGGTGGGCCTCGTGCATCTCGGTGGCCCAGCCCCGCAGCAGGTCGGGCTGCTCGTCGGGCGGGCAGCCGAGGCCCACCAGCCCGGCCTGCACGTCCCGGTCCTCGGCCATGGCCACGAAGTGCGACAGGAAGTACGTCTCCGGCGGGCAGGCGATCGACGGGTGCGTGTCGAGCACGCGCCGCAGCAGGCTGGTGCCCGAGCGGTGGATGCCGGCCACGACGATCGGACGAGCGCACGGCTCGTGCTCGCGGAGGGGCACGGCCGAGACCTGGCGGACGGTCCGGGGCTTGCTGATGTAGCTCCGCACGCGGAGGGCGCCGTGGCGGGCCTTGACCGCCGCCCGTCGCGCCGTGGTGACGAGGGCGGACACGGACGCGACCCTAACCAGCCCCCGGCGCAGCGCTGGCGGGGCGCGACACGCCCCTGGGTAGAGTCGGCACCCGTCCTGCTTCGAGGAGCGAACCCCCCTTGGACGTCGCCAACCGGCTGCGCCACCTCCGCAACACCGCGGCACCGCTCGTCGACTCGGTGCCGGTCGCCGGCCCCGCCCTCCAGCGCACCTGGGCCCGCCGCCGGTTCTCCACCGAGCGGGCGCTGCTGAAGGGCGCCGACCCGACGGCGTCGGACCACCCGAGCATCCTGCACTTCTCGCTGAACAAGGCCGCCACCCAGCACGTCCGCCGCCTGCTCACCCGGGGCACGGCGGCGGCCGGGCTCGTGCCCGTGCACCTCAACGGCTACGCCTTCTGGAGCGATCTGCCCTACGCCGACCACGGCGCCGTCGTCGACCCGGCGGTGGCCGGCGCCTTCCACCCCGAGGGCTATCTCTACAGCAGCTTCGGCGGGTTCGTGGGCGGCCTGCCCGACCTCGAGCGCTACCGCAAGATCCTCGTGGTGCGCGACCCCCGCGACATCCTCGTGTCGCAGTACTTCTCGATCGCCACCAGCCACCAGACGCCGGGCACGGCCAAGCGGGCCGAGTTCCTCCAGCGACGCGAGCACGCGCGCGAGGTGGGCATCGACGCCTTCGTGCTCGAGCGGGCCCCCGTGGTCCAGTCCGTCCTCCGCCGCTATGCCGACGAGCTGCTGCCCGTGCCCGGGACCCTCGTGACGACCTACGAGGAGCTCGTCACCGACCTCGGGGCGTGGCTCCGCCGGGCCCTCGCCTTCGTCGACCTCCCCGCCGACGAGGCGCTCGTGGCCGACCTGGTCGCCGAGGGCCGGCCCGCCCCGGAGCGGGAGGACGTCACCGCCAAGCGGCGCCAGGTCACGCCGGGCGACCACCGCCGCAAGCTGCGGGCCGAGACAATCGCCGCCCTCGACGAGCAGCTCGCCGAGGAGCTCGTCGTCTACGGCTACGCCGCCCCGTGACAGTACCGTGGCCCCGATGAGCGACGTCCAGAGCCACTCCGAGGAGCTGGACCTCAGGGACTACCTCGCCGTGCTCCGGCGGCGGAAGGTCACCATCGCGGCCACCACCGGCGTCTTCATCGTCGGGGCCATCGTCCTCTCGCTGCTCCAGACGCCGCAGTACCGGGCCACGGCCGAGGTCCTGCTCGACCGGCAGAGCGCCCAGGACTTCGTCGCCGGCACCCCCCAGCCGGGCGGCAACGCCAACGACGAGGCGCAGCGGGTGCAGACCGAGGTCGAGGTCATGCGGTCGCGGTCGGTGCGCGACGCCGTGCGCGACGAGCTGGGCTACACCCCGTCGGTCCGCATCCGGGCCAAGGGCGCCACCAGCGTGGTGAGCATCAGCGCCACGGACACCGACCCGGCGACGGCGGCCGAGGAGGCCAACACCTACGCCTCGATCGCCATCGCCATCCGCCGGGACTCGAACGTCGCGGTCCTCGAGAGCGCCGTCGACGTCCTCACCCAGCAGGTCGCCGGCATCGACGAGCAGCGCGACGAGGTCGACACGTCCGTCACCGACCTCCAGGAGCAGATGTTCGACATCCCCGAGGGCGACCCCCGCCGGGACGCGCTCCAGGAGGAGATCGACCAGGCCATCGCTGATCG
>DATHEV010000502.1:0-3331 GCA_035318405.1 Iamia sp. | reverse complement strand
GTGCGCTCGACCATCTCGTCGCGGGCCTTGACGTTGTAGGCGAGGGCCAGGATCGACCCCGGCTCCCACCCCCGGTCGGCGATGAGGTGGCGCAGCCGCTCGGTGAGCACGCGGGTCTTGCCCGATCCGGCCGGAGCGACGATGCGGGCCGGCCCGCTCTCGTGGTCGACCGCGGCCCGCTGGTCGTCCGCCAGATCGGTGGCGGCGAAGACCGGGGGTGGGGCGACCGCCAGCCGGCCGACCTCGACCGACTCGCGATGCACCACGCCGTGGCCCCCCACGACCGCCGGGTCGAAGGGCTGGCGGGGCCCGCCGTCGACCCACAGCGGCGTGCCGTCGGCCAGCACCAGGTCGGCCGGGCCCTCGGGCGTGACCCGGGCGCCCTCGGCCAGGCGGGCGGCCTTGACCCCCCACCACCAGACCGGATCGTCCTTGCGGGCGTCCCACGACGCCGCCCACACCAGGAAGTGGAGCCGGTCGAGCGGGCAGTCGACGTCGACGCCCAGCTCCCAGGGCGACCCGGGGATCGAGACCGGCTCGCGGAACCGGGCCGGATCGACGGCCAGCTCGATGACGACGGGCCGGCGCTCGGCCCAGGCCGCGTGGAGCTCGGCCACCACCGCGGTGGGGTTGGCGAGGACGGACTCGTCGACGACGACCACCGGCGCGTCGGCCCAGCCTGACGGCACGGGCTGGCCCGTCTCGACCACCACCGACCGTCCCAGCGGCCCCGGCCCGGGTGCGGTGCTCATGCCTCGACGAGCTCGACGGGCTCGGCCGCGCCCCGGCGGACGACCACGACCTCGGCGTCGAGCACCTCGCCGAGCAGGGCCGACCGCTCGGCCGCGGTGTGGAGCTCGAGGTCGATGTCCTCGCCCACCGTCGGCGTGACCTCGATGCGGACGGTGCCGTCGTCGAGCTGGGCCCGGACCGACGCCACCCGCCGACCGTGGGTGCGATCGAGCCCGATGGCGACGCGCAGGATGGCGGCCAGCGACCGCACGACCCGCTGCTCGTCCTCGGCCAGCCGGGCGAACTCCGGGTGTCGGGCCTTGGGCGCGCTCTTGCGGTGGTAGCGGGCCACCAGGGCGATGCGCTCGATCTCGGCGTCGGTGAAGCCGACCAGCCGATCGCTGTGGCGGATCACGTAGTACGAGTGCTTGTGGTGGCCGTCGTGGCTGACGGTGAGGCCCACGTTGGCCAGGAGGGCGGCGGCCTCCAGGTGGTCACGGGCGTCGGGCGTCAGGTCGAGGGCGCCGGCCAGGTCGTCGTGGATCTGGAGGGCGAGGGTGGCGACCCAGGCCGAGTGCTCCGGGTCGTCGTCGAAGGCGGAGGCCAGGTGGCGGACGCTGCGGCGGGCCACGTCGGTGGTGTGGTGGAGCGAGCCGCCCCGCGACCGCTGGAGGGTGTCGATCAGCACGCCCTCGCGCAGGGCGGCCTCGCTGACGGTCAGCGTGGCGATGCCGAAGCGCTCGACGACGCCCTCGAGGATGAGGGCGCCGGCGGTGATGATGTCGACCCGCTTGGGGTCGAGCCCCTCGACCTCGGCCAGCTGGCCCTTGCGGGCGGCCCGGGCCAGCTCGGCGGCCGCGGCGCAGATCTCCTCGCCGGTGGCGATGGCGCCGTTCCAGGTGCGGACGGGTGCCTCGTCGCCGGCGCTGCGCCGGGCCAGCCGCACGACCTGCTCGATGGTGCCGGACGAGCCGACGGCCACCTCGAAGCCGTGCTCTCGGACGGCCGGCTCGAAGGCCACCAGGGCGGCCCGCACGTGACGCCGGCAGGCCTCGACGTCGGACTTCGACACGTCGCCGCCGGCGAAGAAGCGGTTGGTGAGCCGCACCGCGCCCAGCTTCAGCGACCGGGAGGCGAGGGTCTCGCCCCGCTGGCCGATGAGCAGCTCGGTGCTGCCCCCGCCGATGTCGCACAGCAGCAGCCGGTCGTCGAACACCGGCAGCGCCGACAGCACGCCCAGGTGGATGAGACGGGCCTCCTCGACGCCCGAGATGACCTCGACCTCGACCCCGGCGTCGCGCCGGGCCCGGTCGAGGAAGACGTCGTGGTTCTGGGCCTCCCGCACGGCCGAGGTGGCCACCGCCCGCAGCTCGGCGTCGTGGGCCTCGGCCAGCCGATGGAAGCGCCCGAGGGCCTCGACCCCGCGCTCGATGGCCTCGGGGGCCAGCTGCTTCATGTCGCCGGCGCCCTGGCCCAGCCGGACCTGCTCCTTCTCCCGCGAGATGACGTCGAACCGGTCGCCGTCGACGACGCGGGCGATCACCAGGTGCAGCGAGTTGGTGCCGACGTCGACGGCGGCGAGCACTTCGGTCACCCCGTCGAACCTACAAGCCCCCTACGACAGCGAGGACGACGTCAGCTGATCGACCGGGCGCGGTCGGCCGAGGTGGAAGCCCTGGCCCCAGTGGACGCCGAGGTCGACGAGAGCGGCCAGCTCGGCCTCGCTCTCGATGCCCTCGGCCACCAGACGGCTGCCGATCTCGCCGCTGAAGGCGACGAGCGACGACGCGAGCGCCCGCTTGATCGGATCCCGGTCGATGTCACGGGTGAGGGCGATGTCGAGCTTGATGACGTCCGGACGCAGCGTGAGGATGTGCTGGAGGCTCGCGAACCCGGCTCCGGCGTCGTCGACGGCGAGGCGGACACCCGTCTCCCGCAGGCGGCCCAGGGCGACGAGCAGCTGCTCGTAGTCGTCGACCCGCTCGTGCTCGGTGATCTCCAGGACGACGAGCCGCCCGTCCCGCACTCCCAGCAGCGCCGGCAGGTCCGGGCTGCACGCGGCCACGGGCGAGACGTTGACCGACACGACGGTGCCGGCCGGGAGCCGCTCCGTCTCGGCGAGGGCCGCGGTCACCGCGGCCAGCTCGAGCTCGACGCCCCGGCCGACCTCGGTCGCCTCGGCGAACCAGTGGTCGGGCGGGCGGCGGGGCTCGGCCGTGAAGCGGGCGAGCGCCTCATAGCCGACGATCGCGCCGGTCGCCAGCTCGGCGATGGGCTGGAAGGCGATCTCGGGTGGGCCGCTCTCGATCAGCTCCCGGATCCGTCGCTCCTTCGCCGCCAGCAGGGCGCGGGCCCGGTGGTCGAGCCGCCGGTGCTCCTGGACCTCGGCGACCAGCTCCTCGTTGCGGGCGTGGAGCCGGGCGTGGAGCGAGCGCGTGTGGAGGTGGTTGCGGACCCGGAACACGACCTCGGTGCGCTCGACCGGCTTGGTCAGGAAGTCGGTGGCACCGGCCTCCAGCACCCGGTGCCGGGCCGCGCTGGTGGCGTCGGCGGTCAGGACGATGACGGGCAGGTACTCGTCGGGCGCGGTCGCCTCGGC
>DATHEV010000501.1:0-3332 GCA_035318405.1 Iamia sp. | reverse complement strand
GACCGAGCACGTCGCCGACGCCGAGGGCGCCACCACGGTCGACCCGGACGGCGCCGAGCCCCGCCCGGCCGCCCCCAGCCCGGTCATCGGCCCACCGCCGCCCCGCACCTCCCGCACCCCCGCCGGCTCCTCCACCGCCCCACCCTCGGCGACCCCGGCCCCGGCGGCCCCGGCCTCGCCACCCGCCGCGTCCTCGCCCCCGCCCGCCGCCCCGGCCTCGGCGGTCCCGTCGCCAGAACCCGCCCCTTCCCGCGCGCCGGCCCTGGACGACCCGTCGACGTCGCCGTCGTTCCTGCCGGACGTGCCCTCATCCGAGGGGGTCACCGCGCCGCCGCCGCTTCCGCCGTCGGCCGACGCCACCGTCGTCATCTCGCCCGAGCCGGTCTCGCCCTCCCCGACCCCGCCGGGCGAGGTCACGTCGTCGTTCGCCCCCGCCCCCTCGTTCGCCAAAGCCCCCGCGGTCGCAGCCCCACCGCCCGACCGGACCGTGCAGATGTCCCCCGAGGACCTGGCCGCCGCCGCCGCGCTGGCCGCCGCTGCGGCGGCCAACGCGCCGGAGGAGACGGGCGAGATCCCCGGCGGCGGGTGGGATCCCTCGGCCGGCGGCCCGCCCGGCAGCCAGGCGCCGACCGCGGCCCGGGCGCCGCTGAGCCTGCTCGGCCTCCTCGCCGCTCTCGCCGGTCTCGGGCTGGGCCTGGCGTCGCTGTTCGTGCTGCCGTGGGGGTCCGGCGACGTCTCCTACCTCGACCTTCGCGACGCGGTCGAGGCGACGGGGCCGGACATCGGCGCCATCCCGCTCGGCTTCCTGCTCACCGGGGCCCTGTTCGTCGTCGGCGTCGGGGGTGTCGTCGCCCTGGCCCGTGCCGTCGGCGCCGCCCCGCTGCGCGTGGTGGCGGCCATCGTCGCCGTGCTCGGCGTCGCCGCCCTCGCGGTCGTGGGGTTCACCGCCGCCGACCTGGACAGCGAACCCGGCTCGGCCGTGACGGGGGCCACGATGCCGGCCCAGCCCGGGGCCACCATCACCGTCCCCGACGGCTCACCCGTGACCGACCCGACGAGCGGCGCCGCCATCACGGTGCCCGACGAGGGGCAGACGGCGGACCCGGCCACCGCGAACCTCACCGGGGCCGACGAGGCCGAGGATCGTCTGGGCGGAGCCGCCGTCGTGGGCACGGTCGTGATGGTCGTGGCCGCCGCTCTCGCCGTCGTCGGCGTGCTGCTGAAGCGGACGGCCGGCCATCTGCTCACGGCAGCCGGGCTGGGCGTGGTCTTCCTCTGGTCCGCGGCGGCGATCTTCATCCTCCGCGGCGACGCCGACACGGGCGACCTCGGCATCGGCGCCTACGCCATCGTGGCGAGTGCCCTCCTGCTCGCCGTCGGTGCCGCCATCCCCGGCCGGCGGCGACGGGCCTGACCACCGGGCCACGCGCCCGGTGGTAGGAACCCGCCCGTGGCGCCCGTCCCCGACCCCGCCTTCGACCGGCCCCTCGTGGCGGCCGGCCACCCGAAGGTGGTGGCCGCGGCCCACGAGATCCTGGCGGCCGGCGGCTCGGCCGTCGACGCCGTCGTGGCCGGGGGCCTCACCGCCGCCGTCGCCGAGCCCTGCCTGACCAGCCTGGCGGGGGGTGGGTTCGCCCTCGTCCGGACGGCCGCCGGCGAGGAGGTCCTGGTCGACTTCTTCGTCGCCACGCCGGGCCTCGGCCGCCCCGGCCGGCCCACACCGCACTTCGACGAGGTCGAGGTGCAGTTCGAGGCCGCCCGCCAGACGTTCCACTGCGGCCCCGGTTCCATCGCCGTGCCCGGGTGCCTGCCCGGCTACCGCCACCTCCACGAGCGCTTCGGCCGCCTGCCGCTGTCCGCCGTGGTCGCGCCCGCCGCCCGGCTCGCCGCCACCGGGGTCGAGCTGGCCCCCCGGCAGGCCGGCATCGTCGCCCTGCTGGAGCGGATCCTGCTGCGCACCCCCGCCGGGCGGGCCCTCTTCGCCCCGACCGGCCGGCTGCTCGGCGCCGGCGACCTCCTGCGCAACCCGGACCTGGCCGGCGTCCTGGCCGCCCTGGGCGCGGGCGAGGAGATCGACTTCGCCTCGGGCCCGGTGGCGGCGGCCCTGCTGGCGACGACGGCGGACGAGGGCCTGGTCACGGTCGAGGACCTGGCCGCCTACCGGGTCGTCGAGCGACACCCGTTGGAGGTCGGCTGGCGGGGCCGCCGGGTGCTGACCAACCCGGCGCCGTCGTTCGGCGGGACCCTGGTCGCCGCCGCTCTCCGCCGGCTCGAGCACCTCGACGCCCCGCCCGGCCACCCGGCGTGGGTCGACGCCCTGGTCGGGGTCACGGCCGAGGTCGACGCCCACCGGTCCGCCATCCTCGCCGGGGCCGACCCGGTCGCCACCGGCCGTCCCGCCTCGGCCCGGGGCACGACCCACATCAGCGTGTGGGACGGGGCCGGCGGGGCGGCGTCGATGACGACCTCGAACGGCGAGTGCTCGGGCGACGTCCTCCCGGGCACCGGGATCCTGGCCAACAACGTGCTGGGCGAGGAGGACCTCCACCCCGACGGCTTCCACGCCGCCCCGCCCGGGGTCCGGGTGGCGTCGATGATGTCGCCCACCATCGTCGTGGGCGCCGACGGCCGCACCGAGGTCGTCGTCGGCAGCGGTGGCAGCAAGCGCATCCGCTCGACCATCGTGCAGGTGCTGGCCAACGTGCTCGTCCACGGCCTCGACCCCCGGGCCGCGGTCGACGCCCCGAGGGCCCACTGGGACGGCGACCACACCGAGGTCGAGCCCGGCCTGCCCGCCCCCGCCCTCGAGACCCTCGCCGCCCGCGGCCCGGTCAACGCCTGGCCCGGGCCGAGCGTCTACTTCGGCGGCGCCCACCTCGTCGTGCCCGGCGTCGACGCCGCCGGCGACCCCCGCCGCGACGGCGCCCCCTGACCCTCGGCTCCCCGTCAGGCCCCGAGGCGGGCGCTCCCGATCTCCTCGCCGTCGCCGTCGAAGGCGAGCACCCGGTAGCGGTGGTCCCGTCGCGGCAGCTCGACCGCGAACCCGGCCACGCCCTCGGCCGCGAGCGCCGAGACCCGGTCGACCTCGGTCGAGCCACCCTCGGCGTCGATGTCCACGAGGGCAAGCTCGACCACGTCGTCCCGCACCCGCCCGTAGGCCGCCGCCAGGTCCCCCGTCGACCCTCGGCACGTCTCGCCCACCGCCGGGGCGTCGGACCCCTCGCTGACCTGCGTGCCGTTCTGCGCCGCGCACCCGAAGGTCCCCGGTGGCCCCGGGACGAGGAGCTCGGCGCCGTCGACGATGTTCTCGCCGCCCCAGGCCACCAGACCCC
>DATHEV010000500.1:0-6678 GCA_035318405.1 Iamia sp. | reverse complement strand
CCTGGCGGCCGCTGCGCTGGTTCGGCCTCATCAGCTACGGCCTCTACCTGTGGCACTGGCCGGTCTTCGTGGCCCTCGACCAGCGCAACGGCACCTACCCCTACCTCGGCGACCTGCGCCTCGAGGGGGCGACTCTGCTGGCGGCCAAGCTGGGCTTCTCTCTGGCCGCCTCGATCGTGTCGTACGTCGTGGTCGAGCGGCCCATCCGCCGCGGGGCCCTGAAGGGCTGGGTCGGCCTGGGCTCGGCCCTCGGCGGGGTGGCCGTCGTCGCCGTGATCATCGTGGCCGCCACCGCCGGTGCGGTCGACGCCCCCGACGAGTCCTCCGAGGTCGGCCAGACCAACCAGGTCGTGGCGGGGGCGCCCTACGTCTTGATCGCCGGGGACTCCGTCGGGATGTCGATCGCCGGCCAGGTCGTGGAGGATCCGGCCCGCTACGGCATCAACCCGATCAACGCCACCGTGCCGGCCTGCTCGCAGGTGGCGTACGGCCGGGTGGCCAAGAACTTCGTGGGCGAGGAGTTCCGCCCGCTCCGCTGCGTGCCCAACCCCATCACCGACGCCGACCCCGACGTCCAGGCCGTCCTCCTCTACGTGGGCGCCCGGCCCAACGACTTCATCGTGATCGACGGCGAGGACGTGCGGGCGTGCGACCCGGACTTCGACCGCGCCTACGTCGAGGCCCAGACGGAGATGCTCCGGCTCCTGACCCACGACGGGGCCGTCCCCAGCGGCATCGTCACCATCCCCCGCAGCGGCGAGTTCGCCCTCCCCGCCGAGGGGGCCGACGGGCGCATCGACTGCGTCAACCGGCTGATCGCCGAGGTGGCCGCCGCCGTGCCCCAGGCCCACGTCATCGACACCGGCGCCTTCCTCTGCCCCGGGGAGACGGGCTGCATCGAGGAGCTGGGCGGAGACCCGGTCCGCTCCGACGGCCTGCACTACGACGACGGCGAGGGCGGCGCCCAGGTCGCCGACTACCTCATCGGCCAGCTCATCGACCTCACCGGCCTCCCCGCGACCCCCGGCGGCTAGCACCGCCGACCGTGGCGTCGGATCGGCATCACGCGGCATGGAGTGTCGTTTCGCGGCCGGGCGGCAACGGTCGTTGTGCGCACCTGGGTGCCATGCGCAATCACGTCACGAGGGGGCTCGCCGCGGTGGCGACGGCCCTCTGCCTGCTCCTCACCCTGGCGACCCCGGCGGCGGCCAACCCCTACCCGCTCGCCGTGGCCGGTGGGACGTTCGGTAGTGGCTGGTTCGCCATCCCTCTGGTGCCGGCCGGGCCGGGACCGTGCGCGGCGAAGCCGAGCACGCTGGCGGTCACCTTCGCCGGAGATGCCACCTCCGGGACGTTCATGCTCACGGGCGGGTGGAGCTCTCAGTACCAGCTGGGCACCCCGCCCTCGGGCCAGTGGTACCAGGCCGACTTCGCCGTCGTGCACATCCCGCCGGCCCCGATCCCCCAGGGCGCCTACCGGTGGGACAACCCGCCGCCGTTCCCCCCGGCTCCGCCCCCGTACCTCTACGGCCTCACCACCGCGGGCCCGAACCACGTCATCCTCCAGATACGCATCTCCCGGATCCCGAGCTGCGAGAAGACCGACCTGGCCTGCATCTTGACCATGCGGATGAGCTTCACCGGCACCGTGACGAGCTCCACCCAGCTCCCGACCTACACGCCCGGGGGGATCACCCTGAACGGGACCACCGTCGGCACCGTCAACGTGGCGAGCTGTAGCGCCCCGTGGGCATCGTGGGCCGGACAGGTGGGCACCATCAACGGCATGACGTTGTTCTAGGCCTCCGAGCCCGAGGTGAGGTGGGTCAGGACCTCGGTCCAGCGGGGGAGGGCGAGGGCATGGCCGCCGTCGGCCACGACGACGTGCTCGGCGCCGAGGAGGTCGGCCCACCAGCGGCCGAAGGCGGGGGGCGAGATCTCGTCGAGGGTGCCGGACCACACGACGATCCTGCGGCCGTCGGCGGCCGCAGCCAGGTCGACATCGGGGACGGCGGCCTGGGTGGCGACCTCCTGGTGGAGCCCGTCGCGCCCGAGCGCCACGGCCTCGACGGTGGCGGCGACGAGGTGCTGCCCGGCGCCGGGCAGGCCGGCCACCTCGGCGGCCCGGGCGGGGTCGGCCTCGGCCGCCATCTGCTCGGCCACGGCCTCGCGGGTGGCCGGGTCGGCGAGCAGGTACAGGGCGACCTCGGCGGCCACGTCGTCCGGCGTCATCTCGGCCGCCATCTCGGCGAACAGCCGCCGGCCGGGCCCGGCCGCCTCGGCCACACCCGCGTCGGCGTAGGCCGTCAGCGGGACGAGCGGCGCCACCAGGCCCAGCGCCGACACGAGGCCGGGGTGCCGGGCCGCGAGGGCGGCACCGAAGGGCGCTCCCGCCGACCAGGCCAGGACGACGACCCGGTCGATCCCCAGCGTGGCGAGGACGGCGGCCAGGTCGTCGGCCGCCGAGCCGAGGGTCCGGCCCGGGTGCCCGGTGCTGCGCCCGATGCCGGGGCGGTCGACGGCGAGCAGCCGCACGCCGGCGGACGCCGTCACCCCGTCGTCCGGGTGGCGGGACAGTCGCGAGTCCGGCGTCCCGTGGAGGTACAGCACCGGCGCCCCGTCGGGATCGCCGACGTCGTCCACGGCCAGGGCCCGTCCGTCGGCGAGCGGCACGAGCAGGGGCGGGGCGGCCACCGCCGGAGCGTACGGCGGTCGCCCGACCAGGGATGAAAGCATCTCGTCAGAGGGCGGTCGGTGGGGTCGCTACCCTCCTGCCGTGACCTCTGCTCCGACGACCGTCCGCATCGGCCTGCTGGGCTGCGGCAACGTGGGTGGCGCCCTGGTCTCCCTCGTGGAGACCCGGCGCGACGCCGTGGCCGAGGGCACCGGCGTGCGGCTCGAGATCACCCGCATCGCCGTCCGCAGCCTCACCCGCGACCGGGGCCTCGACCTGGCCGAGGGCGTCCTCACCCTCGACGCCATGGCCGTGGCCACCGACGCCGACGTCGACGTGGTGGTCGAGCTGATCGGCGGCATCGAGCCCGCCCGCGAGCTGATCCTCGCCGCCCTGGCCGCGGGCAAGCCCGTCGTCACCGGCAACAAGGAGCTGCTGGCCAACCACGGCGCCGAGCTGGCCGACGCCGCCGACGCCGCCGGTGTCGACCTGCTGTTCGAGGCCTCGGTGGCCGGCGGCATCCCCATCGTCCGCCCCCTCCGCGAGTCGCTCGCCGGCGAGGACATCAGCCGGGTGATGGGCATCGTCAACGGCACCACCAACTTCATCCTCACCCGGATGACCGAGCAGGGCGCCGACTACCGCGACGCCCTCGCCGAGGCCCAGAGCCTGGGCTACGCCGAGCGCGACCCCACCGCCGACGTCGAGGGCTACGACGCCGGGGCCAAGGCCGCCATCATCGCCTCGCTCGCCTTCGGCACCCGGGTGGTGGCCGGCGACGTCTACCACGAGGGCATCTCGGGCGTCACCGCCCACGACATCGCCTCGGCGTCGCGGCTCGACCACGTTATCAAGCTCCTGGCCGTGTGCGAGCAGCTCGACGGCCCCGACGGCCCCGAGGTCGCCGTGCGCGTCCACCCCGCCATGGTCCCGATCCAGCACCCGCTGGCCGGCGTGCGCGACAGCTTCAACGCCGTGTTCGTCGAGGGCGCCGCCGTGGGCGACCTGATGTTCTACGGCCGCGGCGCGGGCGGCGACCCCACCGCCTCGGCCGTCCTGGGCGACCTGGTCGATGCCGCCGTCAACCGCACCAAGGGCACCGCCGCCACCGTCGGCTTCGGCCCCCGGGCCCGGATCCGCCCCATCGACGAGCAGCGCAGCCCCTTCTACCTGAGCCTCGACGTCACCGATCGGCCCGGCGTGCTGCGCTCGATCGCCGAGGTCTTCGAGAAGCACGACGTGTCGATCCGCTCGCTGGAGCAGGAGGGCATCGGAGCCGACGCCCGCATCGTGCTGATCACCCACGTGGCCCGCGAGGCCGACCTGCGCGCCACGGTCCACGACCTCAAGGGGCTGCCCACCGTGCTCGAGGTGGGCAGCGTCATCCGCGTCGTCGGCGCCGAGGGCTAGGACGCCGTGCGCTACGTCAGCACCCGGGGCTCGTGTCCGCCCGTCGGGTTCGACGGCGCCCTCATCGGCGGGCTGGCGCCCGACGGGGGCCTGTACGTCCCCGAGGAGTGGCCGGCCATCGACGTCCACCCGTCGGTGAAGCGCTACACCGACGTCGCCGTCGACGTCCTCGCCCCCTACGTCGTCCCCGGCATCCCCCGCGACGAGCTGCGGACCGTGGTCGAGGAGGCCTACGCCACCTTCTCCCACCCCGACGTCTGCCCCGTGGTGCCGCTCGACGACGCCGGGATCCACCTGCTCGAGCTGTTCCACGGCCCGACCCTGGCCTTCAAGGACGTGGCCCTCCAGCTCCTCGGCCGGCTCATGGACCGCGAGCTGGAGAGGCGGGACGAGCGGGCCACCGTGCTGGTGGCCACCTCGGGCGACACCGGATCGGCGGCCATCGAGGCCTGTCGGGGCCGGGACCGGCTCGACATCGTCGTGCTCCACCCCGCCGGCCGGGTCAGCGACGTCCAGCGCCGCCAGATGACCACGGTCGACGAGCCCAACGTGCGCAACGTCGCCGTCGACGGCGACTTCGACACGTGCCAGGACCTGGTCAAGGCGGCCTTCGCCGACGCCGCGCTCCGGGACGAGCTGCGCCTGTCGGCCATGAACTCGATCAACTGGGCCCGGGTGATGGCGCAGGTCGTCTACTACGTCACCTCGGCCGCGGCGGTGGCACCCGACGGGCCGGTGTCGTTCGCGGTACCCACCGGGAACTTCGGCAACGTCCTGGCCGGGTGGGTGGCCAAGCAGGGCGGGCTCGACGTCGAGCGCTTCATCGTCGGCTCCAACCGCAACGACATCCTCACCCGGTGGATCGCCACGGGCGTGATGGAGGTCGAGGGCGTGTCCGCCAGCCTCAGCCCGTCGATGGACATCCAGGTGTCGAGCAACGTCGAGCGCTACCTGTGGGAGCTCTACGGCCGCAACGGGTCGGTGGTGGCCGAGACGATGGCCACCTTTCGGTCCGCCGGCCGGGTCGACATCGGGGCGTCCCGTCTCGAGCGGGTGCGGGCGTCGTTCTCGGGCGTGCGGGTCGACGACGACGCCACCCTCGCCGAGATCCGCCGGGTCCACGAGGCCGACGGCATGCTCGTCGACCCCCACACCGCCGTCGGCATCGCCGCCGCCCGGGCCGTCCCGTCGGACCCCGACGTGCCGCTGGTCGTCCTGGCCACCGCCCACCCGGCCAAGTTCCCCGACGCCGTCGAGGCCGCCACCGGCGTCCGCCCGCGGCTGCCCGACCACCTGGCCGACCTCTTCGACCGCCCCGAGCAGGTCACCCCCCTGTCCGCCGACCCCGCCGTCCTCGCCGACTACCTGAGGTCCGAGCTCCTCTAGCCCGGGGATCCACGCCCACGAGGTGCCAGGCACCATGTGGGCGTCGGTACCGGCGGTCGCCACACGTCCCCCTCCCACATGGTGCCTGGCACCTCGTGGGACCGCGTGGGTACGGTCCAGGCTCAGCGGGGGCGGAACCGGTCGATGTCGGCGGCGATGGCGGCGGTCGTGTCGTCGTCGACCTCCGCCTGTGCCGCGAACGCTGGCCACTCGTCCACGACCTCGAGGACCTCGCGCACGATGCGCCGGTGGCCGGGGACGTCGTTGCGGTCGCCGACGGCGCGCAGGTCGGCGCGCGTGATGTCCTCGAACCTTCCGTTGACGGCCATCAGGTGACGGCTGGTCCACGTACTCGTCGGGCTGTAGGCGTGGGTCACGTCGTAGGCCGGCGCCAGCTCCCAGCCCCCGCCGTCGCGGCGCAGGAAGGCGAGGTTCTTCGTGTGGTCGTCGCGGTTGACGGCGGCGACGTTGAAGATCATCCGACGGTACGCCTGGGCGACGGCGTCCCCTTCGAGGCCGAGCTGGCGAACGGCTTGGAGGTACTGGTCGTAGCTGTGGGTCCTCACCATGTTGAAGTCCAGGTGGGCGAGGGCGCAGAGCGAGATCACGTGGTGTCGGGCACCGTCGGGCCCGCGGTCGAAGCGCCGGGTCATGAAGTGGCGCCGCGGCCCCTCGGCCAGCAGGCGGCACTCCTCCATCGTGATGCCGGCGGTCGTCGCCATCAGGTGGTAGGCGTACTCGATCCGCCCGTAGGGGGCGCTGGATCCGAGGCCGTCGCCGTGGCCGTCCATCCCCGTGTCGCCCATGCCATCGAGCTTCATGAGCCACTGTTCGAAGCCGACGGCCGGCTCGGAGTAGGCCGATCGCACCTGGCTCGTGGCCGGGTTGAAGGCCAGGACCGCCTTGGCCCGTGCCCCGCCGGCGCTGGTGCCGACCTGGATGAGCTGTTGGAGAGCCTGGTGCGCGGTCTCGTCGGTGGCGAGCTCACCCTTCACGGTGAGGCGAGCGGCCACGACGAGGTCGGCGAGCTGGATGGCGGTCGGATCGACGCCCGTGTCCTCCCGGGCCGGGGGACGGAAGGTGAGCGCGCCCATCGCCCGGTCGGCGGCGTAGGCGAGGCGGTCGAGGGGCGTGATGCTGTCGGCGGGCACGCCCTGCTCTGCCATCCAACGATCGACGAGGGCGTTGCCGAAGGCGTCGGGCAGGGC
>DATHEV010000499.1:0-5427 GCA_035318405.1 Iamia sp. | reverse complement strand
GGGGCGGTGCATCGTCGGTCGCGGCCCCCGCGGCCGGCCAGCGTCCGGCGCGCGGGCCGAGCACGAGCCGCAGGACCCAGCCCCGCAGCGCGCCCAGGGCGCCGGTGATCCCGCTGGGCACGACCACCAGGACCAGGAGGAGCCCGACGGCGGTGGACAGGACACGGGCCGTGTCGCCGAGGAACCAGCCGCTGCCGACGAACAGCAGGGCGCCCAGGACGGCGCCGGCCGGCGAGCCGATGCCGCCGACCACCGTGGCGCCGAAGGTGCTGATGCTGCGGTCGGGGGTGAGGAGCTGGTCCGGGTAGCTCTGGAGCAGGTGGACGAGGAGGCACCCGGCGGTGGCGGCGATGGCGCCCGAGAGGGCGAAGGCGGTCAGCCGGGTCCGGGCGGTGCTCGTGCCCCGCGCCTCGGCGGCCAGCTCGTTGTCGCGCTGGGCGACCATGGCCCGGCCGGGGCGGCTGGTGCGGACGGCGTGGGCGGCCCACAGCACGGCCACGAGCATGGCGAGGCACACCCAGTACATCCTCCGTTCGTTGGTGATGTCGACACCGAGGACCTGGCCGCGGGTCACGCGGGTGTCGGGGATCCAGTCGGCGTCGTCGGGCGCCAGGAGGTACGACGCGGTGGCCACGTTGAAGGCGAGGGTGACCACGGCGAGGGCGAGGCCGCGCAGCCGCAGCGCCGGGAGCCCCACCACCAGCGCGGCCAGGCCGCCGGCGCCCGCCGCCGCCAGCAGGCCCACGGCGAGATCCTGGTCGTGGGTCTGGGTGGTCCACGCCCCGACCGCGGCGCCGACGGCCACGAAGCCCATCTGGCCCAGCGAGACCTGCCCGGCCCACCCGGTCAGGATCACCAGCGACACGCCGACGATGGCGAACACGACGACGGTGGCCGCCTTGAGCTGGTCGCCGCTGCCGAGGTGGGACGGCAGGTCGACGGCGGCGGCGAGGAGCCCGAGCCCGATCGCCCACCGGAGCGCTCTCACGCTCGGGCGCCGGGCCAGGGCGGCGGGGAGCCGACGGGCCTGGCCGTCCTCCAGCCAGGCCGAGGTGGTGTCGCGGTCCAGGCGGGTGCGGGGCCGGGCCGCCAGGGCCAGGCCGACGGCGATGACCACGGCGAGCACGACGCCGTAGAGGTCGGGGTCCTCGGGGTGGTTCCAGGTGATGGCCTGCTCGACCACGCCGAGGGCGATCGACGCGGCGGCGACCCGGACGACGTGGGTGAACTGGCCGAGGGTCAGCGCCGCCAGGGCGGCGAGGAGGGCGGTGAACGACTCGGTGGAGGCGAAGGGCAGTCCGGTGATGGCGACCCGCAGGAAGACCCCGACGAACGAGAGGAGGGCGGCGCCGGCCCAGACCAGCAGCTGGATGCGGTCGACGGGGATGCCCAGCAGCGCCGCCCGATCCGGCCGGTCGGCGGCGGCCCGCACGGCGGCACCGGTCCGGGTGCGCAGGAGCAGGAGGGCGACCAGGGTGAGGACGGTGGGCGCGACGATCCAGGCCAGCACGTGCTCGGCGTGGAACAGGAGCGGGTCGATGGCGATGTCGACGCTCCACCCGGTGGTGATCTGCTCGGCGCGCGTGTCCTTGCCCCACAGGCGCGGCACCTCGAGCGAGATGGCCAGGCACGCCTGGGCGACGCCGATGGTGGCGACGGTCAGGACCAGGCGAGAGGCGCGGGCGAAGCGACGGATGAGCAGGACGTGGAGGGCGGCGCCGAGGACGACGGCCAGGGCGGCGCCGGCCAGCCCGGCCCGGACGAAGCCCCACCCGCTGTAGACGATGAGGTCCACGGCGACCACGGTCGGCACCAACCCGAGTGCGCTCTGGGCGAAGCTGATGATCCGGTTGGCCCGGTAGAGCAGGCAGAGGCCCACGCTCACCACCGCCCCGAGCAGCCCGAGGGTGAGGCCCTGGACGTAGACCCCGGCCGGCATCGGTGCCAGGACCGCCTGTCCGGCCAGCAGGGCGGCCGGGAGGCCGATGACCGCCAGGGCGCGCCGGACCCGGAGGGCCGCGGCGGTGCCCATCAGTTCTCGACCACGGTGACGGCGCCGGCCCTCACGAACGCCGCCGGCGGCCGGGTGGGCCAGCTCCCGGGGACGTAGCGCTTCGCCCGCTCGGCGTAGCGCCACAGCCCCGTGCCGGTCTCGCCGAACTCGTCGGGACCGGTCGCGGTGGTGTCCCACCAGATCTCGGCGAAGTCGTCGACCCCGGCGTAGTCCGGGTACGGCCACAGGTCGGAGTCGCCGTAGGACATCAGCGGGATGAACGGGGTGGCGGGGTCGCCGCCCAGAGGCTCGGCGTCGACCAGCGAACGGCGGAACCCCTCGGCCGACAGGTCCTCCCCGGTCCCGAGCCCGGAGAAGAGCAGGAAGACGGGGGCCCACAGCATCTGGGCGCTCTGGTGGGCGGGGGGCTCGTCGCCGCCGTGGGCCATCCGGTAGAGCGAGAAGATGATGTCCTCCTCCGGCGAGGCGGCCGGCGGGGCGAGCGGGGTGATGCCGAAGGCGTGCGCCATCTGGGCGGGGTCGGCCCGGCGGCCCCAGCTCGATCGCTCCGACGAGAAGCCCCCGGTCATGACCCACTCGGGGTACCACTGCTGGCGGGTCGCCTCGGCCATGAGGGACCCCATGGCGATGGGGTCGGCGGCGTAGATCACGGTGGTGACGCCCGTCGACCGGAGCCGCCCGATCATCGTCGCCTGCACCTGGTTCACGCCGTTGGAGTCGCCGTAGGCCATCGAGTCCGCCAGCTCGACGCCCGCGTCGTCGAGCTGGTCCTCGATCGACGGGCCCAGCCCGGCGCCCCCGAAGGGCCCGCTGACGCTGATCAGCCCGAAGCGCCGCTCGGTCCGCCGGAGGTCGGCGCCGGCGAAGGTCGCCGGCTGGCCGGCCAGCCGCTTGGAGACGTACTCGGCGACGTGCGTGGCCACCTGCTCGGGAGTCGTCTGGAGCGACCAGATGAACGGGGCGTGATCGTCGTAGAAGTCGTTGGTGCCGCCGTTCACGCACAGGAGGCACAGCACGCCCCGCGACGCCAGCTCGTCGCCGAAGGCGGTGCCGAGCAGAGGCCCGTTCAGCACGGCGTAGGGGCGGATGTCCTCGGCGATGTGGACGGCGTCGGCCCGCGCCGCGACCGTGTCGAGCAGGTTGGCGCTGCCGGTGAAGACGACGAGGTCGATGGTCCGCCCGGCGAGGGCGGCGTTGCCGACCGAGAGCACGTCGATGAAGCCCTGCACGGTGGCGGCGGCCTCGGCGTTGTCGTCCTCGGGGGCGACGAACCGGGCGACGATCTGGCTGACCGGATCGTCCTCGGGCGGCTGGTAGAGCACGACCTTGATCGCGGTGTCGGTCACCCCCCGCAGCGGCGCCGTGGCCGGCGGCGACCGTCGATCCGGCGACCCGTCGTCGGGCAGCACCCCGCTGAAGGCGACGGCCAGGGCCGTGACCAGGACCAGCAGGCTGAGGATGACGCCCTGGTGCCGACGGATCACGAGCCGCCGTCGAGACCGGCCAGGTCGTGAGGCCCCGACGCGGGGTAGCCGCCGGCCGCCCGCACGGCGTCGCCCCAGGGCGTCAGCCGGTCGAGCAGCTCGTCGACGTCGTCGCCGAGACCCTCCACGATCGGACGGCACTGGGCGTCGGTCACCCGCTCCACCGTCTCGCGGGCGGCGCGGCCGGCCTCGGTGAAGGCCCCGTCGGCGACCAGGCCCCGGTCCTCCAGCCGGGCCTCGGCGGCGTCGAGGTCGTCCTCGCTCCAGGCCCGGGTGCGGATGTAGGTCCGCAGGGGCAGCCCCCAGTAGAGCTCGGTGAGGAGGCCGATCTCGGTGGCGTCGAAGCCGGCGGCGGTCCAGGCCGCGATGTGAGCGTCGCCCCGGTACTCCCGCAACCGGTCGGCGAGACGCCACATCACGCCCATCGGTGGGGCGGGGAGGTCGAGGCCGAGGAGGCCGGAGTAGAGGGGCTTGCCCTCGGGCCGCAGGCCGGCGGTGGCCCGCTCGAGGAGCGTGGTCGCCCGGTCCAGGCCCTCGGGGGTCTCGCCCAGGATGCGCACCAGCTGTCCGACGGCGCCCTCGGTCCGGGCGGCCTCCAACGCCTCGGCGGGGGCCAGGTCGCGCCCCATGGCGACGAGGGGGATGACGATCGCCGGGTTGAACACGGCGAAGGCCGCGGCCACCACCTCGCCCGGGACCTGGCCCAGGATCGATCCCCGGCTGCAGAAGTACGCCACCCCGTCGGGCATGGCCACGCCCGCGTCGCTCGCCGGGCTGGGCGAGAACCCGAGCGCCTCGTAGGCACGGTGGCACTCGGGCGAGAAGTACACCTGCCCGGCCACCGGCTCGATGGCAGCACCGATCCGTCGGGCCCGGTCACTCACCACGTCGTCGTCCAGCATGTGGTGAGGGTCACAGAGGGCCGGGGGCGTGACAACCGACGTCGTTCAGGTCCGCTTCAGCGACGTGCACCAGGATGGGGAGGTGAGGGTCCTGCTCGTCGAGGACGAGCCCGGCGTGGCGCTGGGCGTCGAGCAGGCGCTCGTGGCCGAGGGCTTCGCCGTCGACCACGAGGCCGACGGCCGGGCCGGCCTCCTCGCCGCCCAGACCGGGGCCTACGACGTGATCGTGCTGGACATCCTCCTCCCGACGCTGAACGGCTACCGGGTGTGTGCGGCTCTCCGCCAGGCCGGGGACTGGACGCCGATCCTCATGCTGACGGCGAAGGACGGCGAGCACGACGAGGCCGAGGGGCTCGAGCTCGGTGCCGACGACTACCTGACCAAGCCGTTCCACATGGTCGTCCTGGTGGCCCGCATCCGCGCCCTCCTCCGCCGGCCCCGCGACCCCGGCTCGGTGCCGTTCGTGGTCGACGACCTCCGCCTCGACCCGGTGCGCCACCAGTGCTGGCGGGGCGAGGTGGAGATCACCCTGACGGCCCGGGAGCGCGATGTCCTGGCCCACCTCATGGCCCATCGCGGCGAGGCGGTGGCCAAGGCCCAGCTCCTCGACAACGTCTGGGGCAAGGGCTTCTCCGGCGACCCCAACATCGTCGAGGTCTACGTGCGCCACCTGCGCCTGAAGGTCGACATCCCGTTCGATCGGCACACGATCGAGACCATCCGGGGCGTCGGCTACCGCATCGGCGCGTCGAGGCCGGCCGGATGAGGCGCCGACCGTCGGTGCGGATGCGGATCACGGCGATCGCCACCGCCGGCATCGCCGTCACCCTCGGAGCCGCCGGGTTCTGGCTCACCAACGACACCGCCGAGCGTCAGATCAGCGAGGTCGACGCCCAGCTGCGGTCCGACGCGGTGGTGACCCAGCGCTTCATCCGGTCCCGTGACCCCGTGCCCGACTTCGGCCCCACCGGGCGCGTCGTGCAGGTGGTCGACGCCGACGGGACCGTCATCGGCTCCAACGAGGAGA
>DATHEV010000498.1:0-2802 GCA_035318405.1 Iamia sp. | reverse complement strand
GGCGGCGTCGTGGAGCGCCTGGTCGACGAGCGGCTGGATCTCGGTCTCGGTCGCCTCGAGGAGGGGGCCGACGACGACGTCCTCGTCGACGCGCACGCCGAGCCCATCGGTGGTCTGGAGGGGAGCGTTGGTGGCGCCGGCGGGGCTCGATCCGAGGAGGGGGACGAGTCCCGTCACGAGGAGCGTTCCGGCGGCCACGCCGCGGAGCCATCGGCCGGGGCGGTGGTGAGCGGTGAGCGCGGGCATGGAGGACCTCCCTGCCGCGCATCACACCAGAACGCGTGTTGCCGTCCGTGCGCGATCGGGAGCTGTCGGCGCGCCGCTACGTGGCGATGTTGAACCAGACCGAGGTGCCCGAGGCCTGCTCGAGCGAACCCCAGGCCGTGGCCCAGGTGTCGAGCAGGGTCTGGGCGATCCCGATCCTGTCGCCCACGGCCACCTCCGAGATCCCGGCATCGAGGACCTCGACGACCAGGTGGTCCGCATGGCTCTCGAGCACGAGGCGGACCGGTGCGCCGACGGCGACGAGTGCGCCCGCCACCAGCTCGTCGACGATCAGGCAGGCGTGATCGATGGTGTCCTGGCTCGAACGGTCCAGCGCGGCGCGGACGGCCTCTCGGGCCTGGGACGCGGCCTCGAGCGACGAGGTCAGCTCCACCACCTCCAGGGTCATCGCCATCCGGTCTGCTCAACGGTCATGTGAGTCCGTTCGACGGCGAACCGCCCGGGGCCTGCCCTACTTGGTGCGCCCCGGGGGATTCGAACCCCCAACCTGTGGATTAAGAGTCCATTGCTCTGCCGTTGAGCTAGAGGCGCGGAGCGATGCTAGCGGTGGCCAGCAGATCGGCCCAACCAGATCGGAGCGACGCCACCTACCATCGGCGGCCGATGCCGACACGATCGCTCGTCGCCCTCCTCGCCGCCGGTCTCCTGCTCGTGGGGGCGTGCCGCGACGCCGACGCCGACGCCGATGCGGACGTCGCCGAGGCCGAGGCCGACGCCGATGTCACCACCACGACCGCGGCCGAGGAGACCACGACCACGCTCGACCCGGACGATCCGGCGAGCGTGGCCGCCGACCCCAGCGCCGGCTGCGGATCCGAGCCCGACGTCGACCCGGTGGGCGACGAGCTGCCCGGCGACGTCGAGCAGACCTTCACCAGCGCGGGCGTCGAGCGGATCTACCGGCTGGGCGTGCCGGCCGAGTACGACCCCGAGGTCGCCGCCCCGCTCCTCGTCAACCTGCACGGCTCCGGATCCGACGCCAACCAGGCCAGCATCTACGGGGACGTCCCCCGTCGAGCCGCCGAGCGCAGGGTCATCACCGTCGCCCCCCAGTCGGTCTCCGGCCAGTGGGAGCTGTCGGGCGAGGGCATCGACGCCGACTTCATCATCGGCCTGGTCGACGACATCGAGACCCGCTACTGCATCGACCGCAACCGCGAGCACATCGTGGGCATGTCGCTGGGGGCGTGGAAGGCGGCGGTGACGGCGTGCTCGTTCGACGGCCGCTTCGCCTCCGTCGCCCTGGTCACGGTGGAGGTCTTCCCCGGTGATTGCGACCCGCTGCCCGTGGTCGCCTTCCACGGCACGGCCGACCCGGTGGTGGCCTACGGCGAGGGCGGCGAGGACGTCGAGATCGTCGGGTCGAACGCCGGTCTCCCCGGAGCGCGCGACAACATCGCGGCCTGGGCCGACAGTGGTGGCTGCGGACCCGAGCCCGAGGTGTCGGACATCGCCGCCGACGTCGAGCTGTGGGCCTACCCGGACTGCGCCGACGGCGTGGACGTCGAGCTCTACACGATCGACGGCGGCGGCCACACCTGGCCCGGCAGCGAGATCATCATCGGCCCACCGGAGTGGACCACCGACTCGATCGACGCCACCGCCCTGGCCCTGGACTGGTTCGAGGCCCACCCGCGTCGGGGCTGAGCCTTCGCAATACCCTCCCGGCCATGCGTGCTGTCGTCATCACCGAGCCGGGGGACGCCGACGTCCTCGCCCTCCAGGACATCCCCGAGCCCGTGCCCGGGCCGGAGGAGGTCCTGGTGGCGGTGCGGGCCACCGCCCTCAACCGGTCCGACCTGCTCCAGCGGCGGGGCTTCTACCCCGAGCCGGGTCCGCCCCGCGAGCACGAGGTGCCGGGGCTGGAGCTGGCCGGCACCGTCGTCGCCCGGGGCGATCGGGCCACCGCCTGGCAGGTCGGCGACGAGGTCATGGGCATCGTCAGCGGCGGCGCCTACGCCGAGCGCATCGCCGTCCACGAGCGCCAGCTGATCCCCGTCCCGCCGGCGCTGGGCCTGGCCGACGCCGCCGCCGTCCCCGAGGTGGCGATCACCGCGTGGGATGCGCTCGTCCTCCAGGGCGGGCTCACCACCGGGCGGGCCGCCCTGATCCACGCCGGGGCCTCGGGCGTGGGCTCGGCCGCCATCCCCCTCGCCAAGCTGGTCGGGGCCACCGTGATCACCACCACCTCGACGGCCAAGGTCGAGGCGTGCAAGGGCTTCGGCGCCGACGTGGTCGTCGACTACACGATCGACGACTACGTCGAGGCGGCGTGGGCGGCCACCGAGGGCCTGGGCGTCGACGTCGTGCTCGACGTGATCGGGGGCGACTACCTGATGCGCAACGTCAAGGCCCTGCGCACCGGCGGCACCATCGTCCAGGTCGGGGTCATGGGCGGCGGCCGCACCGAGATCGATCTGGGCTCCCTGCTGCCCAAGCGGGCCACGCTGGTCGGCACCGTGCTGCGGCCCCGGCCGATCGAGGAGAAGATCGCCGTCACCCAGCGCTTCGCCCGCG
>DATHEV010000497.1:0-2445 GCA_035318405.1 Iamia sp. | reverse complement strand
TTCGACACCGACGGCACCTACGTCCGCCGCTGGGTCCCCGAGCGGGAGAGGGCGGAGTACCCGGAGCCGATCGTCGACCATGCGACCGAGAGGGACGAGGCCCTGAGGAGATGGCGGACGGCCACGAGTCGAGGCTGACCGGTCCCGTCAGCACTCGGTAGGATCGAGTGCCAGATGCTCGACGAACGCAAGGCGACGATCCTGCGGGCCGTGGTGGAGGAGTACATCCACACGGCCCTGCCGGTGGGTTCGGGTCACGTCGCGACCGCGCCCGGGGTCGCCGTCTCCTCGGCGACGGTGCGCAACGAGATGGCCAGCCTGGAGCAGGAGGGCTTCCTCGCCCAGCCCCACACCAGCGCCGGTCGCATCCCGACCCAGGCCGGCTACCGCTACTACGTCGACCACCTGGCCGCCCGGCCGACGCTCGACAAGGCCAGCGCCCAGCAGGTCAAGGCCTTCTTCGATCGCACCCACGGCGAGCTCGAGCGGATGTTCGCCGACACGTCCCGGCTGCTGTCCGGGCTCACCGGCACCGCCGCCGTCATCACCGGCCCGCCCCACGACATCGCCGTCGTGCGCTCGGTGCAGCTGGTCGGGCTGACGGCCCGGATGGCGCTGATGGTCGTGGTGCTGTCCAACGGCTCGGTCGAGAAGGCCACCGTCGAGCTGGGCAACGACGGCGTCGAGCCCAGCGACGAGGACCTGGCCCGGGCCAGCGCCCACCTCGCCACCCACCTGGTCGGCCACCACCTCGATGCCCTGGTGGGCCTGCCGGCGCCACCCGAGGGCACACCCGTTTCGGTCACGGCCCTCCTGTCCGCGGCCCGGGTCGCCGTCGGCCCCGACGGCGACCACCTCTACGTCGGCGGCACCGACCGCATGGCCGGCGCCTTCGAGGCCGTCGAGCAGGTGCGCGAGGTCCTGGGCCTGCTCGAGCAGCAGCTCGTGGTCGTGTCCCTCCTGCGCGACGTCCTCGACCGGGGCCTCCAGGTGGCCATCGGGTCCGAGACCGGGATGACCACGCTGGCCGAGTGCTCGATCGTCGTGGCCCCCTACGAGATCGAGGGCGAGCCCGTCGGCACCGTCGGCGTCCTGGGCCCGACCCGGATGGACTACGCCCAGGCCCTGGCGGCCGTGGCCGTGGTGGGCAAGCGCCTCGGGCGCCGGTTGAGCGAGGGCTGATGGCAGACGACCTGTACGACGTCCTCGGCGTGTCGCGCTCCGCCACGGCCGAGGAGATCAAGAAGGCGTACCGGCGGCTGGCCCGCCAGCACCACCCGGACGCCAACCCCGACGACCCCGGGGCCGAGGCGCGGTTCAAGCAGGTGGCGCAGGCCTACGAGACTCTGTCCGACCCCGCCCGGCGGCAGCGCTACGACACCTACGGCACCACCGGGAACGGTGGCGGCCAGGACGTGGGTGACGCCTTCGGCGGTGGCCTCGGCGACATCTTCGACGCCTTCTTCGGGGGCGGCGGAGGCGGGTCCGGTGGCCGGCGAGGCGGCCCGCCCCGGGGCGGCGACATGGAGATGGTCGTCGACCTCACCTTCGAGCAGGCCGTGTTCGGCACCAACGCCCCGGTGACGGCCACCGTGCCCCAGCCCTGCGACACCTGCGAGGCCACCGGCGCGGCCCCCGGCACCCACCCCGACACGTGCCCCACCTGCGACGGCGCCGGCCAGGTCCGCCAGATCCGCCAGTCGATGCTCGGCCAGATGGTCACCGCCCGGCCCTGCCCCCAGTGCGGCGGGCTGGGCCAGATCATCCCCAGCCCGTGCCCCGACTGCGGGGGCGAGGGCCGCCGGCCGATCGAGCGCACCTACCCGGTCGACATCCCCCCGGGCGTGGCCGACGGCAACACCCTCCGCCTGCCCGGCTACGGCCCGGCCGGACCCCGCGGCGGGCCCGCCGGCGACCTCTACGTCCACCTCCGCGTCGCCCCCCACCCCGTCTTCACCCGCGACGGTGACGACCTCCACCACGACCTCCACGTGAGCCCGAGCCAGGCCGCCCTCGGCGTCACCATCTCGCTCGAGACGCTCGACGACGCCGTCGAGATCATCGTGCCCCACGGCACCCAGCCCGGGCACGTGTTCCGTCTGCGGGGCCTGGGCGTGCCCCGGGTCCGGGGGCGAGGCCGGGGCGACCTGCTGGTCAGCGTGGTCGTCGACGTGCCCGAGAAGCTCAGCGGCGAGCAGGAGGACCTCTATCGGCAGCTGGCCGCCCTCGGGGGCGAGGACGTGGCCCCGCCGGAGACGGGCCTGTTGTCCAAGCTCCGCTCGGCCTTCAAGTAGATGCTCGGCCGGGGCACCGGTCCCCACGTCTTCGTGGCCGACCTCGACCGGCCCGAGCTCGACGAGCACGACCGCCACCACCTCGCCAAGGCCCTGCGCCTGCGCGCCGGCGACGTCCTCACCGTGTCCGACGGCACCGGGTGCTGGCGCC
>DATHEV010000496.1:0-2341 GCA_035318405.1 Iamia sp. | reverse complement strand
CACCCCCCACCCCACCGCCAGCCCCATCGCCGCCAGGTCACCGTTCATGACGCTCCTCCCGCCCGCCACCATCACGGCCCGGCCCGCCCGCCTCGCCGCCCACCGAGGCGCGACCTCCCGCCGGAGGCCACCGCGGCGTGCGTGGGCACGACCGCGCCCGGTCACCGTTCATGACGCTCCTCCCGGCTCGCCGCCCACCGAGGCGCGACCTCCCGCCGATCGCACCAGGGACCGGCAGGAGGAACCCCGGCTCACCGACGCCACCGCTGGGCCACTGCGGCCAGGTCGCTGGTCAGGAGGTTCCTCCGGCCACGGTTCGGTCGTCCCTCCGTCAGGGCCGCTGGGGTCGGGGTGGTGGGCACGACGTTCCTCCGGCGACGGTTCGGTCGTCCGACGGCCAGGGGCACTGCGAGCGGAGTGCGGGTCATGAGGTTCCTCCGGAGACGACGCGCTGCATCCAGAGGGCGCCGACGGCGTCGAGGACCGCGGCCAGGGCGATGCAGCCCAGGCCCCACGGGGTGCCGAGGAGGGCGTCGGCCACCTTGCGGTCGGCGGCGGCTCCGCCGGCGGCCACGACGACGGGCAGGGCGACGAGCACCGCCGCCGAGGCGCGGGCCTGGCTGGCCAGGGCGCGGGCCTCGTCGGCCACGGCGAACCGGGCTCGGAGGGTGGCCGCCACCCCGTCGAGGGCCGCGCCGGCCCGCCCGCCGGCGGCCTCGGCCACCGCCAGGGCACCCGCCACCAGCTGGACCGGGCGGCGTGGGTGGTCGTCGAGCCACCCCTGGAGGGCGTCGGTCCACCCGGCGCCGCCGTCGATGCGGGCCACCACGTCGGCCAGGGCCGACCCGTGCACCCCGCCGACGACCCCGCCCGCCGCCAGCGCCGCACCCCGCAGGTCGTGCCCGGCCCGCAGGGCCCGACCGACGTGCTCGACCAGCTCGGGGAGGCGGGCGTCGGCGAGCCGGGCGCCGCGGCCACGACTCGCCTGGCGGGCCACGAGTCCGCCGCCCAGGGCGACGACCACGGTGACGATGGCGCCCCCGACACCGCCCCGCCCGCCGGCGGCCAGCGCCAGGACGGCGAGAACCCCCATCGCCACCCGACCCCACCGCGCCGGATCGCCCTCGACCCCCGCCTCCTCCAGCGCCCGAGCCCACCACGCTGCCGCTCGTCCCGACTCCTGACCGCCACGCACCGATTCGGAGCCGCCGGTCCGAGCCCGCGCCACGCACGCCACCGCACCCAACCCGGTCATCACCACCACGAGCGGGGTCACGGCGTCGGGGCCCGGGAGGGGCGGGTGAGGGGGGCGAGCAGGTCGGTGCTGGTGGCGATGGGGATCGTGCGGACGGCGGCGTCGGGATCGGGGTCGACCTCGGCCACGGCGACCACCCGCCGGGCGCCGTCGGCCCGGCGGGCGATCTGCACCACCAGGTCGACGGCGCTGGCGATCTGCTCGCGGATGGCCCGGAGCGGGAGGTCGGCCCCGGTGAGCACCATCGTCTCCAGCCGCCGGAGGGCGTCGACGGGCGAGCTGGCGTGACAGGTGCTGAGCGAGCCGTCGTGGCCGGTGTTCATGGCCTGCAACATGTCGAGCGCCTCGGGCCCGCGGACCTCGCCCACGACGATGCGATCGGGCCGCATCCGGAGGGCGGCCCGGACCAGATCGCGGATGCTGACCTCGCCGGTGCCCTCGACCGATGCCGGCCGGGCCTCCAGCCGGACCACGTGGCGGCCCGGTAGCCGCAGCTCGGCGGCGTCCTCGACGGTGACGATGCGCTCGTCGGGGTCGATGTGGCCGGCGAGGGCGTTGAGCAGGGTCGTCTTGCCGGCACCGGCGCCCCCGCTGACGAGGATCTGGCGGCGCTGGGCGACGGCGAGACGGAGGAGGTCGGCGACCGCCGGGCCGGCCACCTCGTCGAGCGCCACCGCCCGGGCGCCGAACCGGCGGATGGTGATGCACGGCCCGTCGACTGCCAGCGGCGGCACCACCACGTGGACCCGCGACCCGTCGGGCAGCCGGGCGTCGGCCAGCGGCCGGGAGCGATCGGCGCGGCCGCCCGTCGGCATCAGGACCCGGGCGACCAGCCGGTCGATCGTGGGCCGGTCGACGTGGACCTCGGTGCGGACCAGCCGACCGGCCCGCTCGACCCACACCGCTCCGGGGCCGTTCACCATCACCTCGGTGACGGTGGGGTCGGCCAGCAGCGGTTCGATGACCCCGAGCCCGGTGGCCCGGGCCCGCACCCGGCGGGCCACCGCCACCACCCCGTCGGGCGGCAGGTGGGGCGCCACCTCGCGGACCAGGGCCTCGATCGCACCCGGGGCCACCGCCGCCGGG
>DATHEV010000495.1:0-2711 GCA_035318405.1 Iamia sp. | reverse complement strand
GTCCTGGTAGGCCCGGTCGACGAAGGCCTCGACCTGCTCGAGGTCCTCACCGGTGACCGCCACCGCCGAGTGGACGACGGTGGTGCCCGGGATGCCGGTGGCGGCGACCTCGGAGCGCACGTCACCGTCCCCGGCGGCGTGGCCCCTGACATCGACGGTCCAGCTGACCGAGTCGCCCTCGACGGCATCGGTGCTGACGATGTCGAAGTCGCCGGTCGGCGGGGTGTCGACGAGCGACTCGCCGCCCGCCCCGGTCTCGTTCTCCACCCCGATGACCAGGGGCTCGCCCAGGCCGGTGAGGTCGGGGCGGTCGGCGGCCGGATAGTTGAGGGTGATGTCCTGCTCGGGCTGGTGGCCGATCCAGACCTGGAAGGTCTTGAGGTCCTCGGTCCCGAAGGCGTTCACCTGCCACTCGATGACCGTCCACGAGTCACCGGTGTCGTTGTCGGTGAGGACGGCGGCGGCGATGCCGGGGGCGTCGGTGCCGTCGAGGTCGCTCCAGAACGGGGCGATCACGTTGTTGGGGGGCAAGACGTTGGGCAGCTCCTGCGGCGGGCAGCACACGTTGTCGGCGCTGCCCGACGAGCCCCCGACCACGAGGTAGCCGTTGGAGTCGATCCCGACGGCGTCGTAGGGGATGCCGTTGTAGAGGAACGAGGCGGTGGACAGATCGAGGATCTCCTCGTCGCCGATCGGCTCGAAGGGGATCCCGAAGCCCGACAGCGGGAGGTAGCCGTCGAACCCGAGCGGCTCCATGCTCGGCGTGCCGGGCGACCGACCCTCCAGATCGACGGCGGCCACCTCGGCGCGGCGGGGACCGGTGACCGTGGCCCCGTCGGCGTCGGTGATCCGCAGCCGGTCGTTCACCTCGGTGCTGCCGGTGACGGTGGTGGGGCCGAAGCTGTTGTTGACCGCCGTCACCGTGCAGGTCGTCTCGACCCCCACGACGACGGTGTCGTCGGCGCAGTCGCTGGTGACGGTGGCGCCGCCCTGCGACGGCACGAAGGCCACCGGCAGGTGCAGCGTCTCCCGGCCCGAGGCGGCCAGGCGGATCTCGCCGAACTCCTGGCCCTCGGTGTTGTCCGAGGCGATGGTGATCTCGATCGCCTTCGAGGCGCCCGGGGCCACCGTGAAGCGGTTGGGCGACACCGTGATCGAGCTGCCCTCGCCGGCGGTGGTGGACACCGCGTAGGTGGCGGTGCTGTCACCGACGTTGGTGAAGGTCCGGGTCGTGGTGATCTCACCCGGCAGCGTCGGGGCGTTGACCGAGGGGATGTTCAGGTCGATGCCCTCGGTGGGCGAGGCCGAGAGGGTGAGGAACCGGCGGGCGGTCTCGTCCATCGTCAGGCCCGGGTCGACGGCCGCGTCCAGGTCGATGCGGCCGGCGCCGATGTCGAAGGGGTCGGCGGGCGTCTCCTCGTCCTCCTTGACGAGGTCGGTGGTGGCCGTGGTCATGAGGGCGGAGCGCACCTGGCCGGGGGTCCAGTCGGGGTTGGCGGCCAGCATCAGCACGCCGGCTCCGGCCACGTGGGGAGACGACATCGACGTGCCCGCGATGGCCTGGAAGTACTCGCCCGGGGGGCCCTCGACGATCGACTCCGGCGTCGGCGTGGCGCCGGCCAGGATCTGGACGCCGGGGGCGGTGACGTCGGGCTTCAGGAAGTCGCCGGCGGGGCCCCGGGACGAGAAGTCGGCGACCACGTCGCCCAGGCCGTCACGGGAGATGCCGGCGGTGAAGGTGCCGGTGGCGTCCTCGTGGGCGGCCACGAACTCCTCGAAGCCGGTGTCGGCGGGGAGGTGGACCACCGGCAGCCAGTGGTTGTCGGTCATCGTCGAGCCGGGGGTGACGTTGTAGAGGACCATGCCCTCGCCGCCGCCCTGGTACACGGTGTAGCCCGAGGCCACACGCCCGACGGGGTTGCCGCGGGCGCAGCCGACGATCAGGCCGTCGAAGGTGTCGTCCTCGGGCGGCTCCTCGGCGCAGGTGGGGTCGTCGTAGCCGGGGACGTCCTCGGCGAGGACCACGGGGGTCTCCGCCGCCACGCCCGAGCCGATGGACACACCGGCGGCCTCGAAGGTGTCCTCGCCCGCGGTGAGGGTGAGGTCGGAGCCGAACTCGCGCAGCTGGGTCGAGGCGGCCACCGAGGTGATCCACGGCGCGAGGTGGTTGGCGGTGGACGGGCCGGGGCCCTCGTTGCCGGCCGAGCTCGAGACGTAGACGCCGGCGGCGTAGGCGTCGAGGAAGGCCAGCTCGGTCGAGTCGGTGAACGGCGTGGTGCCGCCCGAGATCGAGTAGTTGAGCACGTCGACGCCGTCGAGGATGGAGGCCTCCACGGCCGCGGTGGTGTCGGTGCCGTAGCAGCCGCCCGCGCCGCAGACCTTGTAGGCCATGACCCAGGCGCCGGGGGCGACACCGGAGATCGGGCCCCGGTCGACGCCGAACACGGGCGCTTCGTCGACCACGCCGCCGGCCGAGGTGGTGGAGGTGTGGGTGCCGTGGCCGTTCGAGTCACGGGCGGAGTCGGCGTAGACCTCGCCCTCGTTCTCCTCGGTCTCGGGATCGTCGGGGTTCAGGATGTTGTAGGTGTCGATGAAGGGGCTGCCGCCGACGAGCTTGTTGTTGCAGGCAAACTCGTCCTCGGTCTCGGTGAGGGGGTTGTCACCGAAGTCGCACTCGAGGGCCCGGCCGTCGGGCCGCTTGGGGGCGGCGG
>DATHEV010000494.1:0-4008 GCA_035318405.1 Iamia sp. | reverse complement strand
CGCATGACGCGGGCGGCTGCGGTCCCGATCGCCACGTCCTGGGTGCAGGCCGATGTCGCCGCCGCCCTCGGCCTGGTGCGCGAGCGCAAGGGCGGCGACACCCCGATCAGCTTCACGACCCTGGTCCTCGCCGCCGTCGGGCGCGCCCTGGCCCGCCACCCGGAGCTCGCCGCCGAGGTCGACTTCGCCGAGAAGCGCCTGCGTCTCCCGGAGACCGTCAACGTCGGCGTGGCGGTGGCGTCCGATCGAGGCCTGATCGTCCCTGTCGTGCGCGACGTGGTCAGCACCCCCTTCGCCGAGCTGGCCGCCCGGTTGAAGGACGTGATCGACCAGGCCCGGGGCGGCTCCAAGGACAAGGCGCTGTTCACCGGTGGCCACTTCACGGTGACCAACATCGCCCTCGGTGGCTCCGAGGGCGGCTCGCCCATCATGAACCTGCCCCAGATCGCCATCCTGGGCGTCGGCTCGGCCCGCGAGGCGCCCGTGGTCGTCGACGGGGAGGTGCGGGTCTCCAAGCTCTCGCAGCTCACCGTCGCCCTCGACCACCGCATCCTCGACGGGATCACGGTGGCGCACTTCCTCACCGCCGTGCGCGACTCCTTGCAGGACCCGAGCTCCCTGTTGGTGCCGTGACGACGGCGACCCTGCGCCGGACCATGCGCGCCGCCGTCCTGCGGGGCGAGGCCGGCAGCGGCCTGCTCGCCATCGAGGACGTCCCCGTGCCCGAGCCGGGACCCGGCGAGGTGCGGGTGCGGCTGCTCCGCAGCGGGATCTGCGGCTCCGACGTCCACTTCGTGCTCGACGGGCGGGCCCGTCCCGCCTTCACCCCGATCATCCTCGGCCACGAGTCGATGGGCCTGATCGACCAGGTCGGTGTCGACGTCGACACCCTGGCCACCGGCGACCGGGTCAGCGTGTTCCCGCTCCTCACCTGTGGCGAGTGCGCCCGGTGCCGGGCCGGGCGCAGCGTCATCTGCACCCAGCGGCTCTGCCTCGGGTCCGACATCGACGGGACCTTCGCCGACTACGCCGTGGTCCCCGCCCGCAACGTGGTGCCGGTGCCCGACGACGTGCCCGACGCCGTGGCGGCGGTGGCGACCGACTCGGTCGCCACCGCCTATCACGCCGTCGCCACCCGGGGCGGGGTCCGCCCGGGCAGTCGCGTCGCCTTCTGGGGCACGGGTGGGCTCGGCCTGTCGGGCGTGGCCATCGCCCGGGCGCTCGGTGCCGACCGCATCGTCGCCGTCGACCCGCGGCCCGAGGCTCGGGCCTGGGCGCTCGAGTCGGGGGCCGACGAGGCCTACGACCCGGACGGCGCCCTCGACCGCATCAGCGGCTCCGGCGGCGTCGACGTCAGCTTCGAGTTCGTCGGCAGCCAGCGCACCGTCGAGCAGGCGGTGCGCTCCCTGGACGACGGCGGGCGCGCCGTGGTCGTCGGGGTGGGCCCGGACCAGATCTCCGCCGGCCGGCTGATGACCTTCGTACTGCGCGAGCGCGAGCTGGTCGGCTCCTACGGCTCCGAGCCCGACGACCTCCGGGAGGTCCTCGACCTCGTCCAGAGCCGTCGGCTCCGCCTCCCGCGCCTCGTGGGCGACGTGATCCCCCTCGCCGAGATCCTCGACGGCATGCGCCGCGTCGAGGCCGGCGACACCGGCGGCTCCCGCATCGTCGTCGCCATTGCAGAGGCCTGAGTGAAGGAGCGGGAGTGACATCGAGCATCGAGCGCCTGGTCGACGGTCTCGTCGACGCCTACGACCCGGGCCGTTCGGTCCCGTTGCCGCACGAGGTCATGAGCCTCGGCCTCGACGACGCCCGCCAGGTGCGCGCCGGCGTCCTGCGCCGTCTCGGCGACGCCCGCGGCGCCGTCGTGACCGGCTACAAGGTGGGCCTCACGTCGGCGACGGCGCAGGCGGCGATGGGGGCGAGGGATCCGGTCTACGGCGAGCTGCTCGACCCGTGGATCCTCCGCTCGCCGGCGAGGATCACCACCGGCGACCTGCACTGCGCCGTGGTCGAGGCGGAGCTGGCGTTCGTCTTCGACGAGCCGTTGTCACCGCGTGCGTCGCGCGACGAGATCGCCGCCAAGTCCCGTGTCACCGCGGCCATGGACGTGCCCGACTCGCGCTGCGCCGGGTGGTACCCGATCGCCGATGTCGTCCTCGTCGACCTCGTCGCCGACAACGCCTTCGCCGGACGTCTGGTCGTGGGCGAGGCCACGGTGCCCACGGCCTCGGTCGACCTCGTCGCCACCCGGGTCGAGCTGCGGGTGGACGGCACGCCGGTCGACCACGGCACCGGCGCCAACGTCCTCGGAGATCCGTTGGCGGCGGTCGTGTGGCTGTCGGATCAGCTGGCGGATCGACGGCTCGCGATCAAGGCCGGCGACGTCGTGTCCGCCGGGACGATGACCGCACCCGTCGTCGGCCGGCCCGGCCTCTTCGAGGCGGACTTCGGCGAGCTCGGGACGGCGACGCTCGAGATCAGCCCGTCGTAGCCGGCCGCACCGAGAGGCCCCGCAGGCACAGGTCGGCGATCTGGTCGGCGACCTCCAGCGCCGACTCGGGACCATCGGGCTGGTACCAGCGGGTGAGCCAGTTCAGCGAGCCGATCAGCGACAGCGCGACGATCCGCGGGCGGACGTCGGACCGGAACTCGTCGGCCTCCATCCCCGCCTCGACGATCCGCTCGGCGAGGGTCACGTACTCCCGGTCCATCGCCATCCACTCGTCGGACGTCTGGCGTCCGGCGAGCTCCTGGACGTACACCGCCACGTAGGGCAGGAAGTCCTCGATGACCCGAGCGTGGCTCCGGGCCATCAGGCGGATCTTGTCGCCGGCCGGCCCGTCGGCCGCCTCGAGGTCCCGCATCTCGCGGAGCAGCCGCTCGGCCGGGGGCCGGACGACGGCGAGGAGCAGGTCCTCCTTGGTGCTGATGTAGTTGTAGATGCTCCCCTTGAGCATCCCGACCTCGTCGGCGACGTCCTCGACCGAGGCACCGTCGTAGCCGCGCTCGCGGAACACCTTGGCCGCGGCGGCCACCACGTCGTCCCACCTGCTCGGTCTGGGCACGTTCCCCTCCTGGTGGTCGGTCGTCGTCAGCGCCGCGGTGGCGGCGTGTGGAGCGGGAGGCCCAGGGCCAGCTCGCCGAGCTCACCGATCACCTCCGACACCGATGGGTGCGGGAAGATCGTATGGGCCAGGTCGTCGACCCGGGCCCCCATCTCGATCGCCAGGGCGCCGACGCCGACGAGCTCGCCGACACCGGGGCCGAGGAGGTGGAGGCCGAGCACGAGGTTGGACGGGCGCTCGAACACGAGGAGGGCGAAGCCGCTGCCCCCTCCGAGGGTCACGCTGCGGGCGTTGGCGCCGAGCGGGAACTTCACCTGCCCGTGGTCGATGCCCTGCGCCGTCGCCTGCTCGGCCGTGAGCCCGACGCTGGCGATCTCGGGGTCGGTGTAGACGACCGAGGGGATCGCCGCCGGCGCGAACGAGGCCGGGAGCCCGGCGGCGACGTCGGCCGCCACGACGGCCTCGGCCATCGCCTTGTGGGCCAGCGCGGGCCCGGGGACGATGTCGCCGATGGCGAAGATGTTCGGCACCGCCGTGCGGCGCTCGGCGTCGACCTCGATCAGCCCGGTGGGCCCCGTCTCCAGGCCGACGGACCCCAGGCCCAGCGACCCGGTGAGGGGGCGACGTCCGACGGCGACGACGATCAGGTCGGCCGGCACCTCGGTCGTGCCCTCGGGGCCCTTGGCCTCGACCGCCGTGCCGGTGTCGGCCAGCACCTGGTGCCCGAGACGGAGGTCGTAGCCGGCCTTCTTCAGCTGCCGCTGGAGCGCGCCGGCCAACGTCGTCTCGACGCCCGGGAGGAGGCGATCGAGCATCTCGACCACGTGCACCTGGGCGCCCAGCTTGTGCAGGGCGCCGGCGAGCTCCAGGCCGATGTAGCCGCCGCCGACCAGCACGACGTCGCCGGGGACCTCGTCGAGGTCGAGCACCTCGCGGGCGC
>DATHEV010000493.1:0-11826 GCA_035318405.1 Iamia sp. | reverse complement strand
TGGCGTGGCCTCGTTCACCACCGCCAACCGTGACTTCTACCGGATCGACAAGAACATCAGCCCGCTCCAGGTGAAGACCGACGGCTACTCGCTGACGGTCAAGGGCATGGTCGACAAGGAGCTGGAGATCCCGTGGGAGGACCTCATCGCCCGGGACATGCGGGAGTACGACATCACCATGACGTGCGTCTCGAACCTGATCGGCGGCAACCTCGTCGGCAACGCCCGCTGGCTGGGCTTCCCGCTGAAGGACCTGCTCGACGAGGCCGGTGTGGGCGACGGCGTCGACCAGGTCGTGGGGCGCTCGGCGGACGACTACACCGGCGGCTTCCCCCTCGAGGCCGCCTACGACCGGGACGCCATCGTGGCCATCGGCATGAACGGCGAGCCGCTCCCGATCGCCCACGGCTTCCCCGTCCGCCTCGTCGTGCCCGGGCTCTACGGCTACATCGCCTCGGTGAAGTGGCTGACCGAGATCGAGCTCACCCGCTTCGCCGACTTCGACAGCTACTGGGTGCGACGGGACTACGCCGACCAGGCCCCGGTGAAGACCATGAGCCGGATCGACACGCCCAAGAGCCTGTCGAAGCCCGAGCCCGGCATGGTGCCGATCGCCGGGGTGGCGTGGGCCCAGACCCGGGGCATCGACAAGGTCGAGGTCCAGATCGACGATGCCGAGTGGGTCGAGGCGGAGCTGGCCGAGGCCCTCGGCACCGACACGTGGCGCCAGTGGATGATGCCGGCCGAGCTGGACGAGGGCTTCCACACCATCAAGGTCCGGGCCACCGACGGCGACGGCGAGCTCCAGCTCGAGGAGCGGGCCGATCCCCTGCCCGACGGTGCCTCGGGCTGGCACACCATCCGGGTCAGCGTCCAGGCGTAGGGGCCAGAGGACCACGAGGTGCCAGGCACCGAGTGTCCCCGTGCCACTCGGTGCCAGGCACCGAGTGACCGTCAGGCGGTGCTGGTGGGGGTGGTGCCGGTGTCGGACAGGACCATCTGCTCGACGGCGAGGCGCTCGAACAGGTCCGCGCGCAGGGCCGCCGCGCCGGGATCGGCGTAGCGGTTCACCATCTCGTCGGGATCCTCGTCCAGGGCGAACAGCTCGCCCTGGTCGCTCCCCCGGTAGATCGACAGGCGACCCTCGGCGCTGATCAGGGTCCGCATGCGCAGGGGCTGGCCCAGCCGAGCCAGGTCGAAGGGCTCGTCCTCCTCGACGAGGATGTGCTCGCGGAGCGACACCGTCGGGTCGTCGAGGACGGGCCGCAGGCTGTGGCCCTGCATTCCCTCGTAGGCCTCGGCGCCACAGAGATCGAGGATGGTCTGGGCCACGTCGATCGAGCCGACGAGCGACGACGACTCCTGCCCGGTCACCTGGCCGGGCTGGCTGACGAGCAGCGGGACCTGGAGGGCGGGCCGGTAGTGCATGGCCCCCTTCAGCATCAGGCCGTGGTCCCCGAACATCTCGCCGTGGTCGCTGGTGAAGATGACGATGGTGTCGTCGGCCTGGCCCGTCTCGGCCAGCGTCTCGAGCACGTCGCCGACGACCCGGTCGATGAGCGTGATCGACCCGTACTCCTTGGCCGCCGCCTCGCGGAACTCCTCCTCGGTGGGCGAGAACGGCACCACCGGGATGAGCGGCGGCGTCTCGCCCCGGGTCGCCCGCCAGGCCTTGAGGTGGCGGAGCGACGTCTCGTGCGGGTCGTCGAAGCTGGCCGGCAGCACGATGTCGGCCGGGTCGTACATCGACCAGTACTCGCCCGGCGGGGCGAAGGGGTGGTGAGGGTCGGGGAAGGACACCTGAAGGAAGAACGGGTCGTCGCTCCCGGCGGCGTCCTCGATGAAGGCCTGGCTGCGCCGGCCCACGTAGGTGCTCGGGTGCATCTCGGCCGGCAGCGCCGGCTTCCAGATCTGCCACCACCGGTCCGATCGCTCCAGGGCCGCGTCGGGGCCCTGGACCAGCCCGGGGTCGATGCCGTTCTCGACCAGCCAGTGGACGTAGTGCCCGCTCACCAGGTCGGCGTGCCCGACGGTCAGCTCGACGTGCTCGAAGCCGTAGAAGTCGTCGGGCAGCTCGACCGGCCCGGCCCGGTAGCGCTCGCCGTCCTCGAGGAGGTCCCACCCATCGGGCCGCACCCGCACGGAGGCGTCGGGCTCGGCCAGGCCCTGGCGGACGAAGGCGGTGAGCTCGGGGACGGCGCCCATGTTCTGGAAGTGGGCCTTGCCGACCAGCCCGGTGCGGTAGCCGGCGTGGCGGAGCTGGCGGACGCAGGTGCTGGCGTCCCAGTCGAGCGTGATCCCGTTGCAGCGGGTGCCGTGGGCCGACGGCATCCGGCCCGTCAGCAGGGTGGCCCGGTTGGGCATGCAGATCGGGTTGGCGGCGAAGGCCTCGGTGAAGCTGGTGCTGCGGGCCGCCAGGGCGTCGAGGTGGGGCGTCTGCACCACGGGGTTGCCGCCGAAGCCGGTGTGGTCGAGGCGGTGCTGGTCGGTGATGATCAGCACCACGTTGGGTCGGGTCACCCCCCAATTCTGGCATAGCACGTGACAAAAACGTCCAGGCCGCTCTGAGGCGGCGAGCGCAACGAGGCGCCTCCAATGTGACGGGCGGTCAGAACCCGACTTCGGCGATGGGATGCGGACGCCCGCGACTCCCGTCCGAGCCGGGTTCTGACCTGCGGGTTGGTTCGGGCCGTGGCCGGGCGGGGAGGCCGGAGAGGTCGACGACGCACCTGGAGGTCGAGATGCCCGTGGAATCGTTCGTGATGGGGGCCCAGGGGTGGACGCCCATCGGGCACAAGGGCACCCGGGACGACACCCGGATGCTCCCCATCGGGCCGATCCACGCCGCCGAGCCCCAGGACGGCACCTCGGTGTGCGGCGGGGTGCCGGTCGAGCTCGACCGCGAGGGCCGCACCTTCACCCCGTGGGCCGGCGGCACGTGCGAGCGGTGCAGCGAGTCGCTCGCACCCCGCCCCGCGCCCACCCCACCAGAGGAGCCGTGACCATGCCCGGACCCGGACCCGGACCCCACGATCCCGAGACGGCCGAGCAGGCCGTGGCCGAGAGCGACACCGTCGAGGAGGCGGCCGCCCGCGCCGCCGAGGAGGCCGACGTCGAGCGCCCGCTCGGAGCGGCCCGTCCCGACCGGGTCGGTCCCGACGGCGAGCCCCTGGGCGGTGAAGGATCGTAAGCGTTCACCCGGCCGGGTGAACCCCTTCACCCTGAGGGGTGGAATCATGAAGATGACGGTTTGATGTCACACCGCGGGGGAGGCCGACCACCCAGGGCGCAGGACGAGAGCGAGCCAACCGTGGCCTTCCACACCATCGACAGGGACGACGAGCGAGACGTGGTCTTCGATGGCGGAGGGCGGGAGGGGTGGGCCGACCTGCTGCGGAAGCTGCCCCGGCTGGTCGATCCGGACCGCCCGCTGGTGCTCGACGTCAGCGCCCTGACCCTGCTGCCGGCCGAGGTGGCCGACCTCCGCCAGGCCATCGGGTTGCTCACGGGGCGTGACGTCCGGGTCGCCTGCTCCCGGCTCAGCGGCCGCCGCCTGCTCCGCCGTCTCCTGCCCGACGAGGTGGCCGTCGTCCTGGCCGAGGGCGTCGTGGCCGACCCCTGCCCGGCGGTCGACCTCACCGTGGCCGACATCGCCCCCACCTCCACCCCCGACGACCCCAACCTCACCCCTGCCTAAGGCCCTCTCAGCCCACCGACATGGTCACGAACGATGTGACCTCATGGGTCCGCAGCTCGGAGAACCCACGCTCCGCACGCTCGACATGGCCCAGCCGGACGTCGGCACCCTGAAGAGCCTGCTCCCGCTCGGCCGCAGAGGAGGCATCCCGATCCACGATGAGCGTGGCCTGATTGTGGAGAAGGTGTCGTCGCAGGATCGACAGCACGTGGTCCTCCTGCGCCCGCCATCCGATGATGATCAACCTCGTTGTCATCTCGAGCCGCTGCTTCATCCGTTCGATCAAGGGGTCGGGCAGGACGAGGCCGTACTTGTGCCGGACCGGGACGGCGAGAGCAGGCACGTAGGGGACGATCCATGGAGACGGCATCCGTAGGCCCACCTCGGTCAGCTGCCGATCCCGCTGCACGATCTCGTGGCTCTCGCGACGGACCAAGATCTCGCCACCGCCCACCTCGCTGGAACGCGAGGCATTGTCGAGGAGGAACGCCGTCGTCTGCTGCTCATGATCCCTCATCGCCCAACCGCCGACCTCAGGATGGGCCCACCCCCAATCGAGCGACCCGTGAAGCTTGTGCAGCTCGACGCCAGGGACGAGATCGACGTAGTGCTGGAGCTCGGTGAAGCGAACGCCGTGGAGCGCCTCGACGGCTTGGTCCAACAGGCGGTCGTAGTTGAACGTCAGGTAGCAGAGGTCTTCACCTGAGCCCTGTTGGATCCCGTGCAGGACATCGTGGAGCCAGGCGTATGACGTCACGCCGTGGCACTCGGCCCACCACTGCTCGGTGATGGTCCGGAGGGAGCTACGAAGGTAGAGCCGGGCGGCCAACAGCTGCTTTGCCCTGATGGGGTCGATCGCGGCCTCGTCCTGGAGCCGCCCCAGCTCGTCTTCGACTCCGGCGCCCTCGAGCCCGACGAGACGGGCAGCCGCGCCCTGGAGGACCGGTAGCTCATCCAGAACCCGACCGGTGACTCGGTTCCGAGAGAAGAGGTTCGTGGCCAGCGGGGGTCTCAGGCGGATCCCTGCCCGGCGAAGGGGATCCTCCGCGCGACGGGCGGGCTCCTCACGATCGGAGTCGTAGGAGGCGCCGGCGCCGAAGATGACCGTGATCGTCACGCCGTGACGGTAGTGATCAGCTCAGGCGGGCCGTCGACTCGAGGCTGTGGTGGAGGCGGCGGGCTGACGCGGGGGTGAGGTCGCGGTGGTTCGCGCGCCAGGACCAGTTGCCGGTGTCGGTGCCGGGGGTGTTCATGCGGGCCTCGGAGCCGAGGCCGACGACGTCCTGGAGGGGGACGACGGCGAGGCGGGCCGGCGACGACATCGTCAGGTCGACGATGGTCCACCAGGGGCGACGCTCGTCGGGCGTGATGCCGGCGGTGCGGGCGGCGACCCGGACCCGCTCCTGGGCGACGGCAGGGAGGCCGGTCCACCAGCCGGACGCGGTGTCGTTGTCGTGGGTGCCGCTGTAGGCGACCTGGTGCTCGTGGTGGCGGGACGGGTGGTGCTCGTTGGGCGTCTCGCCGTCGAAGCCGAACTGGAGGACGGCCATGCCCGGGAAGCCGAGGTCGTCGCGCAGGCGGCGCACCGGCTCGGTGATCACGCCGAGGTCCTCGGCGATGACCGGCAGCGGGCCGAGGGCGTCGGTGGCGGCGTCGAACACGGCCCGCCCGGGACCCCGCAGCCAGCGACCCTCGACCGCCGTGGGGCACGACTCGGGGACGGCCCAGTAGGCGGTGAAGGCCCGGAAGTGGTCGACCCGGGTGAGGTCGACGAGGTCGAAGGTCCGTCGCAGCCGGGCCGTCCACCAGGCGTACCGCTGGCGGCGGTGGGCGGGCCAGTCGAACAGGGGATTGCCCCACCGCTGGCCCGTGTCGCTGAAGGCGTCGGGCGGGACGCCGGCCACGGCCCCCGGCCGGAAGAGGTCCGGGTGGGCCACGTGGTCCGCCGAGCCCGGGGCCACGTAGATGGGCACGTCGCCGATCAGCCGCACCCCGACGTCGACGGCGTGGGCCCGCAGCGCGGCCCACTCGCGGTCGAACCGGACCTGGTCGCGCACCGCCTCCCGGCCATCGCCGCCGGAGCCGGCCACGAAGGCGGCCCAGTCGTCGATCCACCCGGCGCCGGCACCCGACCGGAAGGCGTCCTCGTCGTCGACGGTGACCCGGGCCCTCGGCACGGAGAGCAGGCCGGCCCACCCGGCGAAGGCCGACGCCGACCGGTAGGGCGACCCGTGCTCGTCGGGCGGCCCGAGGGGGAGGACCTGCCACCACGACACGCCGGCCGCCGCCAGCCAATCGACGAACCGGCGGGCGTCGCCGAGGCGGCCGCCGGGCACCGACGTGACGTGCGCCAGCACACCGGCCGATCGAGAGGTGAGCACGCCGCCAGCCTCGCACCACCCCCGACCGACTCCCGACCGCCCATCGAGGTGAGCGGCGAGCGGCGCCGACGACATGGGATGAGATGTCCCATATCCCCCGGGCCCGATTGCGCCCGGGCTCACGCGGCCGGGCCCATCCGGGGCCGGGCGCACCAGGGGGAGACACGATGCACACGTCCCGACGACACCGACCCGCCCGCCTCGCCGCCACCCACTCCCCCACCACCTGACCCCCCCGTTCCGAACTCGGGGGAGATCTGCCCCCACAGGGGCACGTTTCCCCCCGAGTTCGCGTGGTGTTCACGGCGCGCCGTTGTTTCCGGGAGGAGGCAGGGGTAGGGCTGGGACGGTGGAACCCGTCCCTCGTCGCGCCTCCGCCCGCATCCTGATCGAGCACCCGACGCCTCTGATCGACTGCGGGCGGCACCTGCCCAAGCGCACGGTGGGCGAGACCTTCGAGGTCGGGGCCGACATCTTCCGCGACGGCCACGAGGCGCTGCGGGCCGTGGTCCGCTGGAAGGCGCCCGGCCCCGGCAAGCGCCCGTGGCAGGAGGCCCTGCTGCGTCACGTCGACGCGGCCGCCAAGGGCGTGCGCTGGGAGGGCCGCTTCCCCGTCGATGCGCTCGGCCGCTGGAAGTGGACCATCGAGGCGTGGGTCGACGAGCTGGCGTCGTGGCGCGACGAGATCCGCCGCAAGGCCGACGCCGGCCAGGACGACCTGGACAGCGAGCTGGCCGAGGGCGCCCTGCTGCTGCGGGCCGCGGCCAAGCGGGCCACGGGCGACGAGCGCACCGCCATCGCCACGGCCGCCGACGTCGTCGAGGACACGACGGCCCCCACTCGCACCCGGGTCGGCGCCGCCCTCGACCCCGCCCTGGTCGAGCGGTGCGACGCCCATCCCGATCGCTCCGGCTCGACCAAGCTGGCCCGGGCCCTCGAGCTCGACGTCGATCCCGAGCGGGCCCGCTTCGGCGCCTGGTACGAGCTGTTCCCCCGCTCGTGGGGCGGGCTGAAGGGCGTCGAGGCCCAGCTGCCGGCCCTGGCCGACCTCGGCTTCGACGTGCTCTACCTCCCGCCCATCCACCCCATCGGCGTGACGAACCGCAAGGGACCGAACAACACGCTGGTCGCCGGGCCCGGCGATCCCGGCTCGCCCTGGGCCGTCGGTGGCGTCGAGGGTGGCCACACCGCCGTCCACCCCGACCTCGGCACGCTCGACGACTTCGCCGCGCTGGTCGGCGTCGCGCGCGAGCACGGCATGGACGTGTGCATGGACTTCGCCATCAACGCCTCCGCCGACCATCCCTGGCTCACCGACCATCCGGAGTGGTTCCACCGCCGCCCGGACGGGACGCTCAAGTACGCGGAGAACCCGCCCAAGAAGTACCAGGACATCTACAACGTCAACTTCGACTGCGAGGACTGGCGCGGCCTCTGGGACGCTCTCCGCGACGTCGTGCTCTACTGGGTGGAGCACGGCGTCACGGTCTTCCGGGTCGACAACCCGCACACCAAGCCCGTGCCCTTCTGGGAGTGGCTCATCCGCAGCGTGCGCGACGAGCACCCCGAGGTGATCTTCCTGGCCGAGGCCTTCACCCACCGGGCCATGATGAAGACGCTCGGCAAGGCCGGCTTCAACCAGAGCTACACGTACTTCACCTGGAAGTACTCGTCGTGGGAGCTGGCCGAGTACGTCACCGAGCTGGCGACGGGCGAGGAGCGCGAGTACCTCCGCCCCAACTTCTTCGTCAACACGCCCGACATCCTCACCGCCGAGCTGGCCGACGGGGGCCCGGCCAAGTTCGTGAGCCGCCTGATCCTGGCCGCCACCCTCTCGCCCAGCTACGGGATCTACTCCGGCTTCGAGAGCTTCGAGGGCACGCCTGTGCAGCCCGGGTCCGAGGAGTACCTCGACAGCGAGAAGTACGAGGCCAAGAGCCGGGCCCTCGACGGGCCGCTGCTGCCGCTGGTCGAGCAGCTCAACCGCATCCGCCGCCAGCAGACGCCCCTCCAGCACCTGGCCGGCACCCGGTTCCTCGACACCGAGAACCCCGCCCTGATCGCCTTCGCCAAGCAGCACGAGGGCCAGACGGTCATCACCGTGGTGTCGCTCGACCCCGAGCACGTCCAGGAGGGTGTCGTCGTCGTGCCCTACGAGCTCGGCCTGCCGCCCAGCTTCAAGGCCCACGACCTCCTGACCGGCGACACCTTCGACTGGCGCATCGGCCGCAACTACGTGCGCCTCGTGCCCCTGGAGCAGCCCGCCCACATCGTCGAGATCGAGGTCGCGTGAGCGATACATGACACCCGAGAACACCGCACGAGACACGGCCACGCACTGGTTCGAGGCCAACCCCCTCTGGTTCAAGACGGCGGTCTTCTACGAGCTCCACCTGCGGGCCTTCTTCGACGCCAACAACGACGGCTCGGGCGACTTCCGGGGCCTGACCGAGAAGCTCGACTACCTCCAGTGGCTCGGCGTCGACTGCATCTGGCTGCTGCCCACCTACCCGTCGCCTCTGCGCGACGGCGGCTACGACATCGCCGACTTCAACGGCGTGCACCCCGACTACGGCACCCTCGACGACGTCACCGAGTTCCTCGCCGCCGCCCACGAGCGGGGCATGCGCGTCATCACCGACCTGGTGATGAACCACACCTCCAGCGACCACGCCTGGTTCCAGGAGAGCCGTCAGCCCGGCAGCGACAAGCGGGACTGGTACGTCTGGTCCGACCGCGACGACCTGTACCAGGACGCCCGGATCATCTTCACCGACACCGAGTCGTCCAACTGGACCTGGGACCCGGAGGCCGGCGCCTACTACTGGCACCGCTTCTTCAGCCATCAGCCCGACCTCAACTACGAGAACCCCGCCGTGCAGGAGGCGATGCTCGACGTCCTCCGCTTCTGGCTCGACCTCGGGCTCGACGGGTTCCGCCTCGACGCCGTGCCGTACCTCTTCGAGGAGGACGGGACGAACTGCGAGAACCTGCCCAAGACGCACGAGTTCCTGAAGCGGGTCCGGGCCACCGTCGACGCCGAGTACCCCGACCGGGTGCTGCTGGCCGAGGCCAACCAGTGGCCCGAGGACGTCGTCGACTACTTCGGCGACGGGGACGAGTGCCACATGGCCTTCCACTTCCCGGTCATGCCCCGCATGTTCATGGCCCTCCGCCGCGAGGACGCCACGCCGATCATCGAGATCCTCGACCGCACGCCGGCGATCCCCGAGAGCTGCCAGTGGGGCCTGTTCCTCCGCAACCACGACGAGCTGACGCTCGAGATGGTCACCGACGAGGAGCGGGACTACATGTACGCCGAGTACGCCAAGGACCCACGGATGAAGATCAACGTGGGCATCCGGCGCCGGCTGGCCCCGCTGCTCGACGGTGGGCGGGACGAGATCACCCTCCTCCACGCCATCCTCTTCTCCCTGCCGGGCTCGCCGATCCTCTACTACGGCGACGAGATCGCCATGGGCGACAACGTCTACCTGGGCGACCGCGACGGCGTCCGCACCCCGATGCAGTGGACGGGCGACCGCAACGGCGGGTTCAGCCGGGCCGACTTCGCCCAGCTCTACGCCCCGCCGCTGATGGACCCGGTGTACGGCTTCCAGGCCGTCAACGTCGAGGCCCAGCTGCGCACGCCCAACAGCCTGCTGCGCTGGATCCAGCGCTTCGTCGCCCTGCGCAAGGAGCACCCGGTGTTCGGGCTCGGCACCTACCGGGCGCTCAAGACCTCGAACCACAAGATCTTCGCCGTGCTGCGGGAGTACGAGGGCGACACCGTCCTGTGCGTCCACAACATCGCCCGCTCGGCCCAGGCGGTCGAGCTCGACCTCTCCGAGTTCGAGGACAGCTGGCCCGAGGAGATGCTGGGTCGCACCCGCTTCCCCCGCATCGGCGAGCTGCCCTACCTGCTCACCCTGGCGCCCCACGGCTTCTTCTGGTTCCGCATCACCGGGGAGGAGCTCCCCGAGGAGCGCTTCGACGCCGCCCTGGAGGCGGCCGAGGCTCGCACCGCCGAGGAGGAGCGCGTCGCCGCCGAGGACCGGGCCGCCCACGAGCGGGCGGAGGCCGAGGACGCCGCCGCCGAGGCCGCCGCGGAGGAGGTGGGAGGATGACCGACATCGCCAAGTCCCTCGAGGAGATCGACCTCGACACGCTGACCGAGTGGGTCGTCACCCAGCGCTGGTTCTCGGCCAAGTCCCGCGAGGTCCACGTCGACGTGCGCACCACGGTCCCGCTGTGCGTCGACCCCGGCGTGGGCCTGCTCATCGCCGAGGCCCGCACGCCGGCCGGCACCCACGAGCTGTTCCAGCTGGTCGTCGGCACCGACGACGACGGCGCGCTGGCGTTCGACGTGCTCGACGACCCCGAGCGGTCGGCCGCCCTCGCCGACCTGCTGCGCAACGGCGGCACCGCCGGCGACGGCGACCACACCGTCTCCTTCGCCTGGTCCGATGGCGCCCCGGCCATCGGCCACCCGCCGGCCGTGCGCCCGCTCAAGGCCGAGCAGTCGAACTCGTCGGTCATCATCGACGACGCCGTCATCCTCAAGGTGTTCCGCCACCTGGAGCCGGGCGAGAACCCCGAGCTGGAGATGCTCGACTTCCTGTCCAGCCACGGCTTCGACGGCGCCCCGGCCCTGGCCGGCAGCTACTCGCTCCGCGGCGACCTGATCGACGCCACCCTCGGCGTGGCCCAGGAGTTCCTGGCCGGCGCCGTCGACGGCTGGGACCTGGCCCACGAGGAGCTGGTGGCGGGCACGCCCGACCGGCTGACGCCCCGCCTGGTCGAGCTGGGCGAGGTGGTCGGCCGGATGCACGCCATCCTCGGATCCGATGCCTCCGACCCCGACTTCGCCCCCGAGGAGGCCACGGACGAGGCCCTGCCGATCTTCATGGCCACCGTCGACGAGGAGATCGAGCAGGTCTTCTCCAAGCTCCCCGAGCACGAGGTCTTCGCTCCCATCCTCGGCCGCGGCGACGACCTCCGGGACCGTCTCCGGCGCATGTCGCAGGGCGGCTCGGTGGGCCGGTTGATCCGCCACCACGGCGACCTCCACCTGGGCCAGACCATGTTGGACGACACCCGATGGACGATCCTCGACTTCGAGGGCGAGCCGTCCCGACCGCTGCGCGAGCGGCGCCGCAAGCGCTCGCCGCTGCGCGACGTGGCCGGGATGCTGCGCTCGTTCGCCTACGCCGCCTCCGCCGCCGAGCGGGCCGGCGCCACCCTGCCCGACGGCTGGGAGGCCGGCGCCCGCTCGTCGTTCCTCGAGGGCTACCGCGCCACGGTCGAGCCCGCCCTGCTCCCCGCCGGCGAGGCGGCGACGGCTCAGGTCCTCTCCATCTTCGAGCTGGAGAAGGCGATCTACGAGCTGCGCTACGAGATCGACAACCGCCCCGACTGGGCCGCCATCCCCGTGGCCGGCATCGCCCGCCTGCTCGAGGAAGAGCCCTCGTGAGCGAGCGCCGCGAGCGAACGCTGGGCGAGCTCGACCTCCACCTGCTGAACGAGGGGCGCCACCGCCGCCTCCACGAGGTGCTGGGCGCCCACCCGGCCACCGTCGACGGGGTCGACGGCGTGGCCTTCAGCGTGTGGGCCCCCGACGCCCGCGCCGTCAGCGTCGTCGGCGACTTCACCTACTGGGACGGCGCCACGTACCCGATGGAGGTCATCGGCACCTCCGGCGTGTGGCAGGCGTTCGTGCCCGGCATCGGCGTCGGCGAGCGCTACAAG
>DATHEV010000492.1:0-6841 GCA_035318405.1 Iamia sp. | reverse complement strand
GGCGTTGGACGCCTCGGTGACGTCGATGCCACCGAAGAGGGCCTCGACGATGGCGTCCCGGTCGAGGCTGTAGGCGAAGGCCTGGCGCACGGCGACCGAGTCGAAGGGAGCCTCGGCGTTGTTCATCCAGAGGGCCTCGATGTTGCCCGTGTTGGAGGTGAAGTTGCTGTTCCCGAGCTCCTCGCCACCGGCGTTGATGCTCTCGATCACGTCGAGCTGCGGCTGCGGGTAGATCCCCTGGACCTCACCGGCCTGGTAGGCCTGGAACTCGGCGGCGGTGTCGGTCACGAACCGGAAGGTCACCGACTCCAGCTTGGGCACGTCGCCCCAGTAGTTCTCGTTGGGGACCAGCACGACCTCGGAGCCCTTGTTCCACTCCTCGATGATCCAGGGACCACCGGAGAAGTCGTAGCCGTTGATCATGGCCGCGTTGCGGTCCTCGCCCTCGAGGAGGTGCGACGGGTAGATCCCGTAGCCACCACCGAAGAGGCCCTTCCAGCCGGCGTACGGGGTCTCGTAGGTCACCACGGCGACGGCGGGGTCGCTGTCGTCGACCGACCCGATGTTGGCGTAGCCGGTGGTGTCGTAGATGTCGTCGCCGGTGGCGATCTGCTCCCACGTGTACTTGAAGTCCGTGGAGGTGATGGGCGTGCCATCGCTCCAGACCGCGTCCGGGCTGATGTTGTAGGTGACGACCTGATCGGGGTCGGTCTCGAGCGTGGGCTCGTCGGCGAGGAGGATGCTGGGCTCGTAGACGTAGGTGCCGTCCTCCTCGAGCACCGGGTCGAAGGCCCGGGGCATCGTGTTGACGTTCATCGTCCAGTAGCCCCAGCTGGCGCCGGCGCAGCTGGAGATCCAGTCGGCGCAGTCGGGCTCCTGCTCGGCGCCGAGCACGAGGTTGCCACCCGCCGGGATCTCGTCGGGGTCGAGGGTCGTGGTGGTGTCGTCGCCGCCGTCTCCCTCCTCGGAAGCGGGATCGTTGCCGCTCTCGTCGTCGCTCCCGCCGCACGAGGCGGCGAGCAGGGCAAAGCCCAATAGCAGGGCCAGGAAAGAGAGCAACCGTCGGCTGCGAACCATGTGGGGTCTCCTCAGTGGGATGCGGGGTGACCGGCGACGAGACGGGAGGTGGTCCGCCGTCGGATTCGGTCGCCGGGGGGTGGGGGCACCTACCCGGCGATCGGTCGAGCAAGGTACCACACCACTGGTCAAGTGGGTCACGGTGTCGGCCACCTGACGGGCAACCCGCTCAGGCGACGAGGTGACCGACGTTACGCCCGTGTTGCGAGATCGTGTCCCGCCCAGGCGAGCACAGGGTCTGCAAGGTGTCAGCCGTCGAAGCGGACGATGCGGGAGAACTCGTCGGGATCGAGCGCCGCCCCGCCGACGAGGGCGCCGTCGATGTCGGGCTGGCCCATCAGCTCGGCCGCATTCGCCGGCTTGACCGAGCCGCCGTACTGGATGCGGACGGCGGCGGCGGCATCGGCGCCGGCCACCTCGGCGACCGTCGCCCGGACGACCTTGCACGTCTCCTGGGCGTCGTCGGCGCTGGCGGTGCGGCCGGTGCCGATGGCCCAGATGGGCTCGTAGGCGATGACCAGGGCCCCGACCTGGGCGGGGCTGACGCCCTCCAGCCCGGCCCGGACCTGGCCCGCAACCTTGGCCTCGGTCTCGCCCGCCTCACGCTCGTCGAGCGTCTCGCCGCAGCACAGGATGGGGACCATCCCGTGGCCCAGGATGGCCAGCACCTTCTTGTTCACCCACTCGTCGGTCTCCCCGAAGATCTCCCGGCGCTCGGAGTGGCCGGCGATCACGTAGTGGACGTTGAGCTTGGCCAGCATCGCCGGCGACACCTCACCGGTGAAGGCGCCCTTGTCCTCCCAGTGGCAGTGCTGGGCGCCCAGGGCGATGGACATCTTGTCCTGCTCCATGGCCGTCTGGAGGGTGCGGAGGTCGGTGAACGGCGCATGGACCGACACGTCGACCCGCAGGTTGTCGTCCTCGCCCAGCAGGTAGTTGAGCTTCTGCACCGTGGCCAGAGCCTCGAAGTGGTTGTGGTGCATCTTCCAGTTGCCGCTGATCAGCGGCGTGCGCGTCGTGGCCATGGGGGTTCCCCTCGGGGGTGTCAGGACCGGCCGCGGCGCAGGGCCTCGAGGCCGGGCAGGTCGCCCTGCTCGAGCAGCTCGAGGCTGGCGCCGCCTCCGGTGGAGATGTGGTCGATGCGGTCGGCCAGGTCGAACTGAGCCACGGCGGCGGCGCTGTCGCCCCCGCCCACCACGGTGAAGCCCCGGCACTCGGCCACGGCCTCGGCCACGGTGCGAGTGCCGGCGGCGAAGCGCGGATCCTCGAACACGCCCATGGGGCCGTTCCAGAGGACCTGGCGGGCATCGAGGATGACGTCGGAGAAGGCGGCGGCCGTGCCGGGCCCGATGTCGAGGCCCATCCAGCCGTCGGGGATGTCCCGACCGAGCTGGCGGACGTCGCCGCCGGCGCCGGGATCGCCGATCTTGCCGCCCGGGCCCAGGGCGGTGATGTCCGACGGCAGGTGGATCGGGGTGCCGGAGCCGAGCAGCTCCCTGCACCGCTCGACCTGGTCGGCCTCCAGCAGCGAGGACCCCACCCGGTGACCCTGGGCGGCGAGGAACGTGAAGCACATGCCGCCCCCGATGATCAGGCTGTCGCACACGTCGAGCAGGGCGCCGATCACGCCGAGCTTGTCGCTGACCTTGGCCCCGCCGAGGATGCCGACGAAGGGCCGCCGCGGGTTGGTGCGACAGCCGAGGAGGACGTCGACCTCCTCGGCCAGCAGCCGCCCGGCCGCGCTGGGCAGGTGCCGGGGCGGGCCGACGATCGAGGCGTGGGCCCGGTGCGACGCGCCGAAGGCGTCGTTGACGTAGCCGTCCCGGCCCTCGATCAGCGTCTGGACGAAGGCGTCGTCGTTCGCCGTCTCCCCCGGGTCGAACCGGAGGTTCTCCATGACCTCGACGCCGTCGATCAGCTCGGCCAGACGGGCCCGGACCCGGTCCATGGCGAACGCCGGGTCGGGCTGGCCCTTGGGGCGGCCGAGGTGGGAGCAGGCGGTGACCTGCGCCCCCCGCTCGGTGAGCCACCGGAGGGTGGGCAGGGCGGCCCGGATCCGGAGGTCGTCGGTGATGCGACCGTCCTTCAGCGGGACGTTGAGGTCGGCCCGGACCAGGATCCGCTTGCCGTCGAGCCCGCCCAGGGCGGCCTCGAGGTCTTCGAGGCGGGGGACGTCGGTCGCGGCCACCTCTACTTGTTCGCGGCGCCGACGATGAGGGCCAGGTCGACGATGCGGTTGGAGTAGCCCCACTCGTTGTCGTACCAGCCGAGGATCTTGACCAGGTTGCCCTGGCTCATGGTGAGGCCCGAGTCGAAGGTGACCGAGTAGGGCGTCTGGACGATGTCCGAGCTGACCAACGGCTCGTCGGAGTACTTCAGGACCTTGCTCAGCGGGCCGCTCTCGGCCGCGGCCCTGAAGGCGTCGTTGATCTCGTCGACGGTGGCCTCGGTGTTCAGCAGGCCGGTGAAGTCGGTGATCGAGCCGACCGGCACCGGGACCCGGAGCGAGGTGCCGTCGAGCTTGCCCTGCATCGCCTGGAGCACCAGGCCGGTGGCCCGGGCCGCACCGGTGGAGGTGGGCACGATGTTGACGGCGGCGGCGCGGGCCCGGCGGAGGTCGCTGTGGGGCCCGTCGACCAGCTGCTGGTCGCCGGTGTAGGCGTGGATGGTGTTCATCAGGCCCTTCTCGACGCCGAAGGCGTCGTCGAGGACCTTGACCATGGGCACGAAGCAGTTCGTGGTGCAGGACGCGTTCGACACCACGATGTGCTTCTCGGGGTCGAAGGTGTCGTCGTTGACGCCGATCACGAAGGTGGCGTCGGCGTTGGTGGCGGGAGCCGAGACGATGACGCGCGGCGCGCCGGCCTCGACGTGGGCGGCGGCCTTGTCGCGGGTGGTGAAGAAGCCGGTCGACTCGATCACGACGTCGACTCCGAGGTCGCCCCACGGCAGCTGCGCCGGGTCGCGCTCGGCCAGGATCTTGACCGTGTCGCCGTCGACCTCGATGCCGTCGTCGACCACCTTCACGGTGCCGGGGTACTTGCCGCCGATCGTGTCGTAGGCCAGCAGGTGGGCCATGGTGTCGACCGACCCCAGGTCGTTGGCGGCGACGAAGTCGATGTCGGCGCCGGACGCCTTCACCGCCCGGAAGACGTTGCGACCGATGCGGCCGAAGCCGTTGATGCCGACGCGGATGCTCATGCTCTGAGGGCCCCTTGGAGATAGGTGAACGTCACTCGGACCGTAGCCGGGCCCGTTCTCGGCACGGAAGTGCACGGCTGCGGTGCATCTCCGTGCTGAGAAGCGCAGGTCAGCGATCGGCGAGCAGGTCGGTGAGGGCAGCGGCGAGGCGGGGTGGGTCGTGCACCTGGCTGTGGTCGGCGCCCACGGGGCGGACCACGACATCGGCCGCCGGCGTGGGGGCGAAGCGGGGGTCGGCCAGCACCACGTCGAAGGGCACGTCGTGGGCCCGGGCGAGGCGGACGTGGTCGTCGGCGGTGAGGTGCTCGGTCTCGCCCGCCTGCGCCCCGAGGTTGAGGATCAGGACGCGGGTGGCGCGGGTGGTGGCCAGGGGGCGGGCCACGCCGGGGACGATGGCGGCGGCCAGCACGCTGGTGAACAGAGATCCGGGGCCCAGCGTGACCAGGTCGGCCCGGTCGATGGCGACACCGACGGCGGCCGGCGTGGGCGGGTCCTCGGGGCGGATCTGGACGTAGTCGACCCCGTGGGCCTCCTGCACCTGCACCTGGCCCTCGACGAAGCCCGAGCGGTTGCCCCGCCCCGACAGCGTCACCGGCACGCTCGCCGCCGGCAGGACGGTCCCGACGGCGCCCACCATCCGGGCCACCTCGGCCAGGGCCTCCTCGACCGGCAGGCCGGAGTCGATCAGCCCCGCCACCAGGAGGTTGCCGAGGGCGTGCTCCTTGAGCTCGCCCTGGTCGAAGCGGTGCTCGAGCGCCCCGCCCAGCACCGAGTCGGGGTCGGCCAGGGCGCTGAGGCAGCGCCGCAGGTCGCCGGGCGGGAGGATGCCGAGGTCGTCGCGCAGCCGGCCGCTCGACCCGCCGTCGTCGGCCACCGAGACGATGGCGGTCAGGGTCCCGGCGATGGTGCGGGCGGCGGCGAGCGTGGCCGAGAGGCCGTGCCCGCCCCCGATGCAGGCGATGGCCGGCCCGCCGGACACGAGCCCCGTCACCTGGTGATGTCCCGGTGGGAGATGGTGGCGTCGACGCCGTGGGCGCGCATCCGCTCGGCCATCTCCTCCACCACGGCGACGGAGCGGTGGTGGCCCCCGGTGCAGCCGAAGGCGATGGTGAGGTAGGCCTTGCCCTCGGTCTCGTACTCGGGGACCAGCAGCGTGAGCAGCCCCTCGACCTGGTCGAGGAAGGGCGCCGCGGCCGGGTGGTCCAGGGCGTAGGCCCGGACGTCGGGCTCGCGGCCGGTGCCGCCCCGCAGGTCCTCGACCCAGTGCGGGTTGGGCAGGAAGCGGCAGTCGAACACCAGGTCGGCGTCGGTGGGCAGGCCGTGCTTGTACCCGAACGACATCAGCGACACGGACATGCCGCCGGGCTGGTTCGACTCGATCAGGTCCTCGACCCGGTGGCGGATGTCGTGGACCGAGAGCTCGGAGGTGTCGATGACGATGTCGGCCGTCTCCCGCAGCCGCTCGGCCAGGCGCCGCTCGCGCTCGATCGACTCGGCCAGCGACGTACCCCCCATCGGGTGGCGGCGCTTGGTCATCTCGTAGCGGCGGACGAGGGCTTCGGTGGAGGCGTCGAGGAACAGCACGCGCACCGAGCCGGCGCCGACGCGCAGCGGGGCGAGCAGGGCGTCGGGGTCCTCGAACAGGGCGCCGGGCCCGATGGCCAGGGCGACCTGGTCGTGGTTGGAGCCGGGGGCGGCGGCCAGCTCGACGACCTTGCCCAGCAGCGACGTGGGCAGGTTGTCGATGACGAACCAGCCGCGGTCCTCGAGCACGCCCGCCACGGTGGACCGGCCGGCGCCGGACATGCCGGTGATGACGACGAAGTCGGTCACCCCCCGAGTGTACGGCCGAGCCTCAACCCATCTCCCCGGCGCCGCGGCGGTGGCCCACGAAGGCGGACACGGCGCAGGTGAGGCCGTAGACGACGACGGTGCCCCACACCACCGGGTCGCCGGGGCGGTCGAGGTAGCGGACGTAGCCCGCCCCCGCGGCCAGGGCGCCGATCGAGGTCAGGACCGCCTGCCGGACCGGCGCGTACCGGACGATCCCCAGGTTGTCGAGCACGAACTCGACCACGGCCGGGAACGGCAGCAGGGGGATCAGCACCGGGTCGAGGTCGCGGGGCCACCACGGCCCGACGCTGGCCACGACGGCCGCCACCGCCGCGATCGGGTACATGAAGAGGCACCGCCGGCACACGTGGCGCCGGCCGACCACGGCGCAGCGGTCGTAGGCGTCGGGCCAGTGGTGGCTGAGCCACATCGGCGTGTCGGCCCCCGGCGGGGCGTCGGCGGCGAGCGGCACGTAGGGCGGCAGCGGCTCCTCGTCGGGCCCGTGGTCGCGCTCGCTCACGGCAGTGGCTCGAGCCCGTCCACCTTCTCGGCCACCAGCACGAGGAGGCGGGGGTAGTCGGCGCCCTGCGGGTACTCCGGCGAGCGCTCGAGGAACCCGGGCGGCGGCGCCGGCTCCTCCATGTGGCGGAGCAGGAGGCCGCTGGCGGCCATGGCGTTGACGTAGCGACCGAGCGGGCGGTGGACGAACGGGATGCGGATCCCGGGCTCG
>DATHEV010000491.1:0-3598 GCA_035318405.1 Iamia sp. | reverse complement strand
GTCACCGCCGACGAGACCACGCTGGTCGGGCCCGCCCCCGAGACCGACACCCCGTCCGCTCCGGCCCCGAGCCGCAGCCGGGCCGACGTGTTCATGCGCCGTCTCCTGCGGGTCGACGACGCCCAGCCCCGCCTGCGCGAGGACGAGCTGCGCAGCGCCTTCAGCCGATCGATCCTGGTCTCGGCCACCCGCTGCATCATCACCTACCTGCTCATCCCGTTCCTCGGCCCCGTCCTGGGCCTGGCCACGGGCGTCGGGCCGGTGGTCGGCATCCCCATCGGGGCCCTGGCCATCGTGTTCAACGTCAAGAGCATGCGGCGCTTCTGGCGGGCCGACCACCGCTTCCGCTGGCACTACACCGCCATCGGCGGCACCGTCATCGCCATGCTGGTGGTGTTGATCTCCCTCGACTTGGCCGAGCTGCTCGCGACATGATTGCTGCGCGGGGGCCGGTCGGGCGTTCCCGTGGGCCGCGCCAGCGTCGGTACGGGGTGCCTCACGTTGCTGGCCCGCTCATGTCGCCTCCTTCGTCGGCGACGGGCCGCTCGGGCCCCGGGCTCGCCTGGCGGCTCGCCCTCTAGCCCATGGGTGCTCCGGCCGAGGCGCCCCTGGTCGCCGGACGGAGCCGCCTGAGCCGCGCCGCGTGGGTGGCGATCGGGTGCGTCGCCGTCGGTCTCGGCACCCTGGGCATCGTCGTCCCCGGCCTGCCCACCACCGGCTTCTTCGTCATGGCCGCCTGGGCCTTCTCCAAGTCGAGCCCCCGGCTCGAGCAGTGGGTGCTCGACCGCCGGGGCGTCGGCCCGCTGGTCAGGGACTACCGCGACGGCCTGGGGATGCCCCGCCGGGCCAAGGTGCTGGCCATCTCCATGCTGGTGCTCTCGTGCGGGCTGAGCGCCACCTTCGGCGTCGACCGGCTGGCCGTCCGCCTCGTGATCCTCGGCGCCGGGGCCGTCGGCGTGGCCTGGATCCTCTGGCGCGTCCCGACCCGCGAGACCGTCCTCGCCCGCCGGGCGCAGTAGCGCTTCTGTCAACCCTCGTGCACCGCCACGGTGCATGGGGATGGACAGAACGGCACTGCTTGGGCCGATCCTCGGGCCGATCCCACTTCGGGGATCGCCGGGGGCGGTCGTAGACTGGGAGCCATGTCCGAGAGCCCCGCCACCGCGTCGACCCCCGCCGAGACGGGGACGTTCCGCGTCAAGCGGGGCCTGGCCGAGATGCTCCGGGGCGGCGTCGTCATGGACGTGGTCGACCCCGACCAGGCCAAGATCGCCGAGGACGCCGGCGCCGTGGCCGTCATGGCCCTCGAGCGGGTGCCGTCCGACATCCGCCGCGACGGCGGCGTGGCCCGCATGAGCGACCCCGAGATGATCGAGGGCATCAAGGCCGCCGTCACCATCCCCGTCATGGCCAAGGCCCGCATCGGCCACTTCGTCGAGGCCCAGATCCTCGAGGCCCTGGGCGTCGACTTCGTCGACGAGTCCGAGGTCCTCACCCCGGCCGACGAGACCCACCACATCGACAAGTGGGCCTTCACCGTCCCCTTCGTGTGCGGCGCCACCAACCTGGGCGAGGCGCTGCGGCGCATCTCCGAGGGCGCCTGCCTGATCCGCTCCAAGGGCGAGGCCGGCACCGGCAACATCGTCGAGGCCGTCCGCCACCTGCGCACCATCCTGGGCGACATCCGCAAGCTCACCCAGGCCGACCCGGCCGAGCAGTTCGAGTGGGCCAAGCGCCTCCAGGCCCCGCTGCCGCTGGTCCAGGAGATCGCCGCCACCGGCGCCCTCCCCGTCCCGCTCTTCTGCGCCGGCGGCATCGCCACGCCGGCCGACGCCGCCCTGGTGATGCAGCTGGGCGCCGAGTCCACCTTCGTCGGCTCCGGCATCTTCAAGTCCGACGACCCGGCCCGCCGGGCCAAGGCCATCGTCGAGGCCACCACCCACTTCGGGAACCCCGAGATCCTGGCCAAGGTGTCCCGGGGGCTCGGCCCGGCCATGCCCGGCCTCGAGGTCGGCTCGCTCGAGACCACCTTCGCCGACCGAGGTTGGTGAGCACGGCCGGCGCGAAGGTCGGCGTCCTCGCCCTCCAGGGCGCCGTCCGCCCGCACGTCGCCGCCCTCGCCGCGCTCGGGGCCATGCCCGTCGAGATCCGCACGCCCGACGACCTGGCCGGTGTCGATGCGCTCGTCCTCCCCGGCGGCGAGTCGACCACGATGTCCAAGCTGCTCGACACCAGCGGGCTGCGGGCGCCGCTGGCCGCCCGGCTGGCCGACAGGATGCCGGCCCTCGGCACCTGTGCCGGGATGATCCTCCTGGCCCGCGAGGTCCTCGACGGCCGAGCCGACCAGCGCAGCCTCGGGGCGGTCGACATCGCCGTGCGCCGCAATGCCTTCGGCCGCCAGGTCGACTCGTTCGAGGCCGACCTCGACGTCACCGGCGACGACCTCCCCCTCCACGCCGTCTTCATCCGGGCCCCCGTCATCGAGGAGGCTGGCCCGGAGGTCGACGTGCTCGCCTCGGTCGACGGCCGTCCCGTCCTGGCCCGCCAAGGGCCGGTGATCGTGGCATCGTTCCACCCGGAGCTCACCGACGACCTGCGGCTCCACCGCCTTCTGCTCGAGGAGATCTGATGTCCGGCCATTCCAAGTGGGCCACGATCAAGCACAAGAAGGGTGCCGCCGACGCCAAGCGCGGCAAGCTCTTCGCCAAGCTGATCCGCCAGGTCGAGGTGGCGGCGCGCCAGGGCGGCGGCGACCCCGACATGAACCCGACCCTGCGGACGATGTTCCAGAAGGCCCGGGACGCCTCGGTCCCGCTCGACACCATCGAGCGTGCCGTCAAGCGCGGCACCGGCCAGCTCGAGGGCGTCGTCTACGAGCAGATCACCTACGAGGGCTATGCCCCTCACGGTGTAGCCCTGCTCATCGAGGTCCTCACCGACAACCGCAACCGCACCGGTCCCGAGCTGCGCACGACCTTCAGCCGGGCCGGCGGCTCGATGGCCGAGCCCGGCGCGGTGGCCTGGCAGTTCGAGCGCAAGGGCTCGCTGCTGGTCGACCGCCAGGCCGACGAGGACGAGCTGATGATGGCCGCCCTCGACGCCGGGGCCGAGGACATCGCCGACGACGGCGAGGCGTGGCGCATCACCACCCCGCCGAGCGACCTCCACACCGTGCGCACGGCCCTCGAGGAGGGTGGCTTCACGGTCGAGTCGTCGGACCTGCTCATGGTGGCGGCCAACCTGGTGCCCCTCGACGACTCGGGCGCGGCGAAGTCGGTCCTCGGCCTCATCGACGCCCTGGAGGACAACGACGACGTCCAGGCCGTCCACGCCAACTTCGACATCTCCGACGACGTGTTCGCGGCGCTGGAGGTCTGAGGCTCCGATGGCCGAGGCCCCCGCCGTTGTCGTGCCCGGGCTGAAGGTCGGGGACGAGGCGCCCGACTTCACCCTGCCGGGCATCGACGGGGGCGTGGAGCGGAGCTGGACGCTGTCCGGGCTCCGGGGCCAGCCCGTCGTGCTCGTCTTCTACCCGGGCGACGGCACGCCGGTGTGCACCGAGCAGCTGATGACCTACACCGACGAGATCGCCAGCTTC
>DATHEV010000490.1:0-2683 GCA_035318405.1 Iamia sp. | reverse complement strand
GTCGACACCGTCGCCGTCTACCGCGCCGATGCCGCCCGGCGGGCCGCCGCCAACTAGAGCGGCCGTCCCTACAGCGGGACCGGGCGGAGCGAGCCGGTCCTCACGTCGTAGACGGCGGCGGCCACGACGAGGTCCGGCCCCAGGAGGGGCTCGGCCCGGATCGTGGCCACGTCGTCGTGCACCGCGGCGGTGGGCTCGGCGATGGCGCGGGGCCGGTAGCGGGCGATGACGGGGTCGTCGACCGGGCGGCCGGTGGCGGCGGCCAGTGACTCGCGCACGCCGTCGTCGGTGCCCACCAGGCCGCAGTCGGTGTGCGGCATGAGCAGCACCCGGGTGCCGCCGAGCAGGCGGACGGCGAGGATGAGCGAGCGCAGGGCGTTCTCGGTGATGCGGGCCCCGGCGCTGCGGATGATCTTGGCGTCGCCCGGGACCAGCCCCAGGACGGCGAGCGGGTCGATCCGGCTGTCCATGCACGTGACGACGGTGAGGCCCTTGGCCGCGTGGCCGTCGAGGTCGGCCAGGGCGAAGCCCTCGGCGTAGGCGGCGTTGCCCGCCCACACGTCGGCGAAGGGGTCGTCCGGGGACACGACGGCAGCCATGCCGAAGAGGATGGTCCGATCCGTGGTCAGGGGCGAAAACGGGAGTGGGGGTCGGTCGGTAGGGTTGACGCCGATGCCTGAGGAAGCTGCGCCGCCGTCCGACACGCTGGGCCCCAACGCCTGGCTCGTCGATGAGATGTACGAACGCTTCGTCGAGGACGCGTCCTCGGTGAGCGAGAGCTGGCAGGAGTTCTTCGCCGGCTACACCCCCACGGGCCCGGCCGGCTCCGAGGCGCCGGCCGCGTCGGACCCGGCGGCGGAGCCGTCGGCCGGCACGGCCGCCGCCCCCGCCGACCCGCCCGCCGCCAACGGCCAGACCCGCGAGGCAGCCGACCCCGCCCCGGCGAAGGCTCCGGAGAAGGCGCCGGCGGCCCCGAAGAAGGCCCCGGCCCCCGCCGCCGCGCCCACCGATGCGCAGGCCAAGGACGAGGCGAGGGCGGCGGCCAAGAAGGCCGACGAGGACGCCCCCGGCGAGGCCCTCCGCGGCGCCGCGGCCCGCATCGTGGCGAACATGGAGGCCAGCCTCGAGGTCCCCACCGCCACCAGCTTCCGCGAGGTCCCGGCCAAGCTGCTCGAGGTCAACCGCAAGGTCATCAACGGCTACCTGTCCCGGACCCGGGGCGGGAAGGTCAGCTTCACCCACATCATCGGCTACGCCGTGGTCCGGGCCATCGCCGACGCCGGCCCGGCGATGAACAACACCTTCGTCGAGGGGCCCGACGGCAAGCCCCGCAAGATCACCAACGAGAAGGTCAACCTCGGCCTCGCCGTCGACCTCGAGAAGAAGGACGGCACCCGCACGCTGATGGTGCCGGTCATCCGCGACGCCGCCGGGCTCGACTTCGCCGGCTTCTGGGCCGCCTACGAGGAGCTCATCCGCAAGGTCCGCACCAACAAGCTCACCCCCGACGACTTCGCCGGCGCCACCGTCACCCTCACCAACCCGGGCACGATCGGCACGGTCCAGTCGGTGCCCCGCCTGATGCCGGGCCAGGGGGTCATCGTCGGCGTGGGCCGGCTCGGCTACCCGACCGCCTTCCAGGGCGCCGACCCCGAGGCCCTGGCCGACCTGGGCGTGTCCAAGGTCATGACGGTCACGTCGACCTACGACCACCGCATCATCCAGGGTGCCGAGTCGGGCATCTTCCTCAAGCGCATCCACGAGCTCCTGATGGGCGAGGGCGACTTCTACGACGGCGTCTTCCGCGCCATCGGCGTCCCCTACGCCGCCGTGCGCTGGCTCCAGGACACCAACCCGGTGGACAAGGAGGAGTCGACCCTCCAGAAGCAGATCCACGTCCAGACGCTGATCAACATGTACCGGGTCCGCGGCCACCTGATCGCCGACCTCGACCCGCTGGCGGCCAAGGAACCGCAGATGCACAGCGAGCTCGACCCGGCGACCTACGGGCTCACCATCTGGGACCTCGACCGCGAGTTCCTCACCGACGGCCTCGCCGGCAAGCCCAAGATGGCCCTCGGCGACATCCTCGGCGTGCTCCGCAACGCCTACTGCCGCCGCATCGGCATCGAGTACATGCACATTCAGGAGGTCGACGAGAAGGCCTGGATCCAGGAGCAGGTCGAGGGCGCCTCGACCTTCCTGCCGCCCGAGGACCAGCGCCACATCCTGGGCATGGTCAACGCCGCCGAGGCCTTCGAGAAGTTCCTCGGCACCAAGTACCTCGGCCAGAAGCGCTTCGGCATCGAGGGCGCCGAGTCCGCCATCCCCATCCTCGACGCCATCCTCGAACGGGCGGCGTCGTTCGCCCTCCACGGCGCCATCATCGGCATGGCCCACCGGGGCCGGCTCAACGTGCTGACCAACATCGTGGGCAAGAGCCTCGACAAGCTGTTCACCGAGTTCGAGGGCTACGTCGACCCGGAGTCGACCCAGGGCTCGGGCGACGTGAAGTACCACCTCGGCCAGCGGGGCACCTACCGGTCCCGCCACGGCGAGGAGATCCCCGTCGAGCTGGCCGCCAACCCCAGCCACCTCGAGACCGTCGACCCCATCGTCGTGGGCGTGGCCCGCGCCCGTCAGGACGAGATCAACGACCCGCGGGCGTTCTCAGTGCTGCCCG
>DATHEV010000489.1:0-2826 GCA_035318405.1 Iamia sp. | reverse complement strand
GACGAGGCCGGGAAGCCGTTCCACAGCAGGCCGTCGTAGGTGACGTGGGCGAGGGTGTCGAGGTGGGTGCCCGCGCACGTGCTCATCTCGACCGTGTCGTCGGAGCTGCCCCACACGCCGGGCACCAGCGGGTCGCGCTCGTTGATCGCCTCCATGGTGAGGCGCGGGTTCTTGCGGTGGGGCGGCTGGCCCACCTGGGGCGAGTCGGGCCCGAGGTCCAGCGCCAGCGAGAACCGCTCGCCGGTCCGCACGCACGCCGCGCCCCGCCGGGCGGCGGCGTCGTCGAGGAGGTTGCCGCAGCCGCGCTGGTCGTCGTCGCCCCAGCGGCCCCAGTTCGTGACCCGGGCGCGGACCTCCTCGAGGTGCGGAGGCAGGGAGGTCGAGGGGGTTGGTGCGCCCATCGTCCGGTGGTCAGACCAATGACAGGACGGCGCGGTTGACCTTGCCGTCGTGCATGGCGGTGAGGGCGTCGTGCACGCCCTCGAGGGGGTAGGTCGCCGACACCAGCTCGTCGAGCAACAGCTTGCCGCTCTGGTAGAGCTCGACGAACAGGGGGATGTCGTGGTGGGGCCGGACGGTGCCGTAGCGGCAGCCCATGATCGACTTGTCGTTGTAGAGCGTGTTGACGACGAAGCTGGCCTCGGTGCCGAGCTTGGGCACGCCCAGCAGGATGCACTGGCCGCCCCAGTCGAGCAGGTCGATGGCGGTGCGGATCAGGGCCGGGTGGCCGACGCACTCGAAGGCGTGATCGACGCCGCTCGGGCAGATCTCCTTGACGGCGGCGATGGTGTCGACGTCGGGGCCGGCGGCGATGAAGTGGGTGGCGCCGAACATCCGGGCCGCCTCCTCCTTGGCCGGGTTGGCGTCGACGGCGATGATCGGGCCGGCATCGGACAGGCGCAGGCCCTGGAGGACGTTGAGGCCGATGCCACCAACGCCGATGACGACCGCGCTCTGGCCGGGGCTCGGCTTGGCCCGGTTCAGCACGGCGCCGGTGCCGGTGACCACGGCGCAGCCGATCAGGCAGGCCGAGCTGAACGGCACCTCGGGATCGATGACGACGGCCTGGTTCTCCTGCACGACCGTGGTCTCGGCGAAGACGCCGGCGTTGGCGAACTGGAAGGCCTTGGCACCGCCCACGGTGAACGGGGCGCGCAGCTTGCCGGCACCCTGCTTGCAGTGCGAGGGGAGGCCCCGGGCGCACGCCGTGCAGTGGCCGCAGAAGCCCATGGTGGTGAGGACGACGTGATCGCCGACCTTGACCGAGCCGACGGCGTCGCCGACCTGCTCGACCACGCCGGCGCCCTCGTGGCCCAGCACGACCGGCGTCGGGAACGGGATGGTGCCGTCGACGACGGAGACGTCGCTGTGGCACAGCCCCGCGTTGTGGATGTTCACCCGCACCTCGTCGGGCCGGATGTCGCGCACCTCGACGTCGTCGCGCACCTCCAGCTCCCCGGTCCACACGATCCCGCGCATCACGACTCCTTCAGGGTTGACGTTGCCATCTCGACGACGTGCGGCTCGGCGCAGCCGCTGGGGGTCTGGGGGGAACCCCCAGGCGAAGAGCCGTGTGCCCGAGGAACGAGGGCTCCGGCTCTGGGAAGACCTTCGGCGCGAGCGCAGCGAGCACGTCCATCTCGTGTGAACGGAGCGAGCGCCAGCGAGCGAGTGATCACGACCAAAGTATCGACTGCATCTCGGAGTAGGCGTGGAGGCCCCACTGGCCCCCGTCGCGCCCGACCCCGGAGTACTTGAAGCCCCCGAAGGCGGCCTCGTGGTTGCGTTGCAGCGTGTTGATCCCGACGTTGCCGCACTCGAGCTGCTTGGCCACGTGCATCGCTCGGCCGGTGTCCTGGCCGAAGACGTAGGAGAACAGGCCGTAGTCGCTGTCGTTGGCGATGGCGATGGCCTCGTCGTCGTCGTCGAACGGCATGGCCACGATCACCGGCCCGAAGATCTCCTCGCGGGAGGCCTTCATGGCGTTGGTGGCGTCGGCCAGGAGCGTCGGGGCGACGTAGTGGCCGGTGTCGATGTCGGGGCGCTTGCCGCCGGCGACGGGGTTGGCGCCCTCGTCGATGGCCGACTGCACGTAGCCCTCGACCCGCTCGCGGTGGGCGGCGGTGATGACCGGCCCGAGGACCGTGTCGCGCTCGAGCGGATCGCCGACCTTGAGGTGGCCGGCCAGGCCCGCCATCTTGGCCACGACCTCGTCGTACCTCGCCCGCTGGACGAGCAGCCGGGTGGGCGAGGTGCAGATCTGGCCCGAGTGGAACGTCCACGTGCTCGACACGTTGGAGACCACGTTCTTGACGTCGGCGTCGTCGAACACGATGGCCGCGCCCTTGCCGCCCAGCTCGAGGAGCAGCCGCTTCATCGACCGCCCGGCGACCTCGGCGATGCGGCAGCCGACGGCGGTCGAGCCCGTGAACGAGATCATGTCGACGTCGGGCGACGTGGTGATGGCCTCGGCCGCCTCGACGCTGTCGGCCACGACGACGTTCACGACGCCGGGCGGGAAGCCGGCCTCCTCGAAGGCCCGGGCGAGCAGGATCGTGCCCAGGGGGTCCTGCACCGGCGGCTTCACGACGACGGTGTTGCCCATGGCCAGGGCGGGAGCGATCTTCCCGGCCATGTTGGTGATCGGGACGTTGTAGGCGGCGAAGCAGGCCACCACGCCGACGGGCGCCCGGTGCTCGACGGCGCCGACGATGCCGCCGGGGGCGAGGGCGGTGGTGGGCATGACCGCCGGGGCCAGCGGGACCAGGTTCTCGACCGGCTGGGCGTAGTAGCGGAAGCGGGCGCCGGCCTGGCCGACCTGCATCG
>DATHEV010000488.1:0-4418 GCA_035318405.1 Iamia sp. | reverse complement strand
CACCACCAGCTCGCGCCCTTCGCCGTCGGCCGGCGGTGCGGTGGTCGTCGGGGTCTGGTCGCCGGCGGTCGGCGGCTCGTACACCACGTCGAGCTCGCGGGGGTCGCCGCAGCCGTCGGGGTGGGCTCGCCCGAGACGGTCCTCGACCAGCTCCGCGCAGTCCTCGGTGTACCACCGGCCCCCACCCGGGTACTCGGCGGCCCGGACAACCACCAACCCCTCGTCCGGGCTGGTGCGCCACCACGAGCGCTCGAGCCCGTCGGCCGCGCCGATCTCCTGCACCGGCAGCTCGGCCGTCCCGCCCTGGTCGACGATGTCGGCCAGGCACGCCCGGGCGTCGATGTCGGCCTGCTCGTCCTCGGGCGTCTGGGCCACGGCGTCGCCCGGGCGCACGGCCCCGACGCCGCACGACCACGGGTACCGTTCGCGGAGCGTGAACGACGGGGGAACGGTGAGCTTGGGCATCGGGCCGTCGACGGTGGCGCCGCAGCTCAGCGTGTCCGGCGCGGCGGTGGTGATCCCGAGCACGGCGACGGTCGGCCCGTCGACGACGATGCGATCGCGGCAGGGGCGTGGCTCCCGCTGGTCGTCGGGCGGCGGCGTGCCGTCGGCCTCGACCGGGCAGTGGCCGTCGCAGGTCCAGGAGTCGACCACGACGTCCCAGCTGGAGCCGGCCGGGACCCGGCCCGACCACACCAGCGAGACGCCCAGCTCGACCGGCTGGGGCAGGTCGGCGGGGGCGTCCGGGCACGGCCCGGACCGGTCGCAGACCGGCTCGAGGCGCACGGCGCGGTCGGCGTTGGGCAGCTGGAGATCGACGCCCCCGGTGTCGACCACCACGTCGAGGCGGACACCGTCCTCCTCGGTGGGGCTGGGATCGGTGATCACGGTGTCGGGGTCGTCGCCGCCGACGGCCCACACCGCGCTGGCGACGAGGAGGGCTCCGAGGACGGCGGCGGCGACGAGCAGGGTGCGGTGGCTCGTCCACCGCACCCGGCCCGTGGCTCCCGCCCGGATGGTCGGGCCGCCGACGAGGTCGGTGGCGGGATCGGTGGCCGCGGCCCAGCGTTGGAGCGCGGCGGCCATCGCTGGGTCCGGGATCGGATCGTGATCGGTCATTCCGGGTCACCTCCATCGATCGGGGTCACGCCGAGGTCGCGCCGCAGCCGCTCGAGGGCACGGGCGACGTGGTTGCGGACGGTCGACACCGAGACGTCGAGCAGGGCGGCGACCTCGGGGGTCGACCAGCCGCAGCCGTGGAGGAGGTAGACGGCCACCCGCTGGCGCTCGGGCAGGGCGGCCAGGAGCCGGGCCAGGTGGGGCTCGACCTCCGGGATCTCGACGACCGGCTCGCGCCGACGACGACGGCGCTCCTCCCCGCCGTCATCGTCGAGCGGGAGGGCCCGGTCCGGCACCCGGATGCGGCTGCGGGCGACGGTGTACACGTAACCCGCCGGGTTGCCCATCGCCTGGACCCGGTCCCACCGCCGCCAGGCGTGGACGAGGGCGTCGGTGGTGGCGTCGCGCGCCGCCTCCGGCCCCGCCACCGGCACGAGGGCCCGCCGGACCCGGGGCTCGACCTCGGCCACGAAGGCGTCGAAGGCGTCCGCGACGGACCGCGCCGGCTCGGCGAGCGGATCGGTCTCGGGGTCCGCCATCGGCGTCGGGGCCTCCTCCACGGAGGGGAGAGGGGTCGGTGGGCCCCGATCGGTCACACGGCGACCCCCGGGGTGGGGATCCGCCGTCGAGACGGTAGACCTCAAGCACCACGCCCCACGGAGGACCCCATGGCTGATCGCGACCGCGCCGACTTCTGGTTCGACCCCCTGTGTCCCTGGTGCTGGATCACCTCGCGGTGGATCCTCGAGGTCGAGAAGGTGCGCGACATCGACGCCACCTTCCACGTGATGAGCCTGTCCGTGCTGAACGAAGGCCGCGACCTGCCCGAGCACTACAAGGAGCTCCTCGTCAAGGGCTGGGGCCCGGTCCGCGTCGCCATCGCCGTCGAGCGCGACCACGGCCAGGAGGGCCTGGCGGCGTACTACACGGCGGTCGGGACCCGCATCCACGACCGGGGCGAGGAGGACCTGCCCGAGGTCGTCAAGGCCGGGTTGGAGGACGCCGGGCTGCCGGCCTCGCTGTTCGACGTCTACGAGTCCGACGAGCTCGACGACGCCCTGCGCAAGAGCCACCACGAGGGCATGGACGCGGTCGGCGACGACGTGGGTACACCCACGATCCACGTCAACGGCGTGGCCTTCTTCGGCCCCGTGCTCAGCCGCATCCCCCGGGGCGACGACGCCGGCCGGGTGTGGGACGGCGCCGTGGCGCTGGCCAGCTACCCCCACTTCTTCGAGCTGAAGCGCACCCGCCACGAGGACCCTCAGTTCGACTGAGCTCGGCGCTCACGGGGGCGGGCTGAGGCGCATCTCCTCCTCGGCCGCGCAGCCGTCCGACTCCGGTCCGGGGACGAGGTCCATCAGCCCGAAGCCGAGGCAGTGCTGCACGGTCCAGGGCCCGCCGTCGGTCCTGGGGCGGACCAGGTCGACGACCCGCATCCCCCCGATCCGCCAGACCAAGGGTTCCCCCTCCTCGTCGTACGTCCACCACTCGGCCGTGAGACCGGCGCCTCGCGCCTCGCCCAGGCAGCTCCCGGCCTCCTCGGCCGTTCCCCCGTCGGGGATCGCACAGCGGACGTCGGTGGGCGGCCGCAACGTCCACGCCGGTGGTGCCGTGAGCACGGGCACCTCGTCGGCCACCTCGACCGTGCAGGCCTCCCCCCGCACCCGGAGGACGACCACGTCGCCATCGGTCAGCCGGGGCAGCTCCTCCTCGCACGTCGGCGGTGAGGCGGTGAAGCCCTCGACGGGCTCGATCCCGACGAACGGTCGCCCGCCGGCGCCGGCGACCGGGCACTGCATCGGGCACACATAGGGGGACCAGGTGACGCGGGCGCCGCGCCCGAGGTCGAGTCCGTCGGCCACCAGCAGCACGCCCGCCTCGTCCATCTGCCCGGACTGGACCCGGTTCCCGTTGGTAATCAGGTCCCAGCGGAACAGCTGCGGTCCCTCCGGGTACCGGGGCAGGTCGGCCAGGTCGAGCACGATGGCGACGCCGGTGTCGTCGCCCTCCTCGTCGGCCGTCGCCCCGGCGGGGAGGGGCAGGGGCTCGTACGACAGCGACTCCTCGTCGGTGCAGCCCACCAGCTCGGCGCCGCCGTCACCGTCGACCTCGACGTCGGCACAGCGGAGGCGGGTCCAGCCCGGCATCGTGTGGCCCCCTTGACGGAACACCTCGACCGGGAGGCCGTCGACCGGCTCGGGCAGAGCCCTCCACCACGAGAAGGAGACAGCGCCGTCGGGGTGGGCCTCGGACGTCATCAGCTCGGTGAGCTCGTCGCTCCCCACGGCGTCGGCGAGACAGCGGAAGGACGCGGTGGCGGCCGCCGGGCGGGCCGGCCCGCCCCCGCCAGCGTGGTAGGCGCCCGTCCCACACCCGGTCATGGGCGACCGGGTGCGGGTGGAGAACGCCGGCGGCACCGAGAGGGCCGGGAGATCATCGACCTCCTCGAGCGAGCAGGTGATGGTCCCCCCGGCCGCGGCGATCGTCAGCACGGCCTGGGTCGGTCCGTCGAGGGCGAGGGGCTCCGTCGCGCACGACGCGACGATGGCGCCCGACGTGTCCTCGACCGCGCACGCCAGCCCGTCGCAGCGGCGGGCGGTGACGTGGGGCTGGAGGACCGTGCCCTCGTCCATCGCCCCGTCGAGGATCAGCGTGGTGGCGCCCGCATCCGGCCCGGGGAGCCCGATGCACGACGCTCTCGCCGGGCACGGCTGCGCCGACCACGTGAGGACCACGTCCGGCCCGGGGTCGCTGACCGCCACCACCTGCACGGGGATGGTCCCGTCGGGCGTGGGATCGGCGGGCTCCAGGGTGGGGCGATCGACGTCGGCGACCACGTCGGTGCCGTCATCCCGGGCCGTGACGACGGTGACGGCGAGGGCGAGGACGACCAGCAGGGCGGCGGCACCGGCCAGCCACCGCCGCACGGGCCGACGGGCCGCCACCGGAGAGGCGTCCGCGCCCGCCACCTCGATCTCGGTGATGGGATCGGCGGCGGGGTCGGTGGCGGCGGCCCAGGCCTCCAGGTCGCGGGTGAGGTCGTCGTCGTCGCTCATGTGCGGTCCTCCTCGGTGACGCCCAGCTCGCGGCGGAGCCGGGTCAGGCCCCGCTCGGTGTGGTTGCGGACGGTCGACACCGACACGCCGAGCAGGTCGGCCACCTCGGGCGTCGACCAGCGACAGCCGACCTGGAGGTAGACGGCCACCCGCTGGCGCTCGGGCAGGGCGGCCAGGGCGCCGGCCAGGCCGGGCTCGACGTCGGGGAAGCGATCGGTCGCGGCCAGCCCGGCGGGCAGG
>DATHEV010000487.1:0-3264 GCA_035318405.1 Iamia sp. | reverse complement strand
GGTCAGGACGCCGCCGTCCTCGGTGGGGATGGTGCGATCCTTGGCCGACACGATCCCGGTGGTGACCGTCGGCTCGCCGCCGAGGCCGAAGGCGTTGCCGATGGCGACCACGTCCTCGCCGACCTGGAGGGCATCGGAGGATCCCAGCTCGGCGGAGATCATCGCCTCGACCCCCTCGACCCGCAGCAGCGCCACGTCGTCGTCCGGGAAGGCGCCGACCAGGTCGGCCCCCATGGCCGTTCCGTCGTAGAAGGTCACCGAGATCTCGTCGGCGCCGTCGACCACGTGGGCGTTGGTGAGGACGAACCCCTCGCCGGCGTCGTAGACGAAGCCGCTGCCGGCCCCCTGGCCCTCGGCCGTCGTCGTGTTGATCGAGACCACGCTGGGTCGGGCCGTGTCGAGGATCTGCTGGATGTCCAGGGTGTCGCCCACACCCATGTCCGACCCGCTGCCGATCTCGGTGGTGGGGCTGCCGGTGGACTCCTGCGTCGGGGTGTCGTCGTCGGTGGCCAGCACCAGGCCGGCGGCGACGAGGGCGGCCACGACCGCCCCCACCAGGCCGCCGACCATGGCCGACATCAGCCGGCTGCCACGATCGCTCGCCGGCGGGGCGGGGGTGGGAGCCGAGGTGGGGGCGGGCCCGCCGATCGGGCTGCGGTAGCCGGGCGGGTGGGGTGGCATCCCGCCGCCACCGGCGGACGGCGGGCCGCTGGGGTACCCGCCGCCCCAGCCCTGCGGGGCCCACGGCTGGGCGGGGCCCGGAGGCTGGCCGGGTGGGGCCCAGGCGCCGTTCGTGGTGGTGGCGCCGCCCGACCACGCACCGGTGGTGGTCGAGGGTGGGCCCGCCGGAGGTGCCCAGGTGGAGGTGGCACCGGTGTCACCGGGACCGCGAGGGGCCCACGGGTGGGGTGCACCTCCGGACGAGGACGGCGGGTAGGACACGAGATCTCCTTCGCTCGGGCCGGCAGGCCCGGTCAGAGGCGATCCACGCTACCCCGGCCCCCTCGCCGCCCGACCGGCGGGCGGACCCTTCGGGGAGGCCGAGGGGGAGGGGTCCCCCCTCACCGCCCTTCCCACACAGCAAGGGAACGTCCATGGTGGGCTCTCAGCCTTTACCTCCCCTTGACCGCACATCTGGGAAGACCCATCCGGACCACCCGCCCCGGCGAACCCTCTCGGGCCAAGGTGCTGACCGACGAGGTGACCACGTGAACGAGTACCAGATCGCCAAGTGGATGCAGAAGGGCAGCTGCGCCCACGAGCCGCCCTCGACCTTCTTCCCGAGCGACGGCGTCGGCGTCGAGGTGGCCCGGCGCATCTGCGCCACGTGCCCGGTCAAGGAACGGTGCCTCGAGTACGCCCTCGAGCACCGCATCGAACACGGCGTCTGGGGCGGCTGCTCCGAGCGTGAGCGGCGCCGCATCCTCCGCCGCCGCCGCCTCGCCGCCCAGGGCATCACCGAGGACCACGTCGTCAGGACCTAGTCCTCTCAGTCACTCGTTCGCTGGCGCTCACCCCGTTCCTTCGAACTTGAGGTGCTCGCTGCGCTCGCGCTGAAGGTCTTCCCAGAGCCGGAGCCCTCGTTCCTCGGGCCCACGGCTCTTCGCCTGGGGGGACCCCAGCGGCTGCGCCGGGCCGCCGGTGACCGTTGACGATCGTCCCCCTGCCGGAGCCGGGAGGGTCTCCTAGGCGTCGGTGCCGCGGGCCTCGGACTCGCGGCGGGCGAGCTCGGCCTCACGGCGGGCCAGCTCGGCTTCGCGCTCGGCGGCGGTGGGGGCCGGCGGCGTGGCCGGCGAAGCCGGGTCGCTGCCCCGGCGGAGGGCGGCCCGCTCGGCCTCGTCGTTGGCGGTCTCGAACTCGCGTCGGGCCTCGCCCAGCGAGCGAGCCAGCTTGGGCAGCTTGGCCCCGCCGAACAGGACGAGGACCACCACCAGGACGATCAGCAGCTCCGGGGCACCGAGGTTCACGTCGTCCACCCTACCGCCGACCCGCCGGAACGAACAGGTCGGGCGTCGGCGTCCGGCATGCTCGTCGGCGTGCTCGAGTGCGTGGTGAACATCAGCGAGGGCCGCCGTCCCGCTGTGGTGGCGGCCATCGCCCGGGTTGCGCAAGCCGACCTGCTCGATGTCCACACCGACGCCCACCACAACCGGAGCGTCCTGACCCTGGTCGGCGAGGCAGCCCCCCGGGCGGTGGCGGAGGCGGCCGTCGCCCGGCTCGACCTGCGGCGCCACGACGGCGTCCATCCCCGCATCGGGGTCGTCGACGTGGTGCCGTTCGTGGCCCTGGACGACACGCCGGCGCGGGAGGCCGTCGCCGCCCGGGACCGCTTCGGGGCGTGGGCGGCCACCGCGCTGGCGGTACCGGGCTTCGCCTACGGCCCCGAGCGGACCCTGCCCGAGGTCCGGCGGCACGCCTTCTCCGAGCTGACCCCCACCTGGGGACCGATGACGCCGCACCCCACCGCCGGGGCGATGGCCATCGGGGCCCGGCCCCTGCTGGTGGCCTACAACCTGTGGCTGGCGCCCGGCACCGACCTGGCCGTCGCCCGGCAGGTGGCCCGGGCCGTGCGCACCCCCGAGGTCCGCACCCTCGGCCTGGCCGTGGGCGACGAGGTGCAGGTCTCCATGAACCTGGTGGCCCCGCTCGCCGTCGGCCCGGCCGAGGTGTGGGACCGGGTGGCGGCGCTCGCCCCCGTCGCCCGGGCCGAGCTGGTCGGGCTGGTGCCGGAGAGCGTGCTGGGGCGGGCCCCCGAGGCGCGCTGGGACCAGCTCGACCTGGGTCCCGATCGGACCATCGAGGCCCGCCGGGCCGGGCGCCGCTGACACCTCATCGGCAGGGCGCCCTTGCGCTCCGGCGCTGGACAGGTCAAGATCACACCGTTGTAATTCCACGTGTGCTATTGGGCCGTCGCCGATGCCATGGGACAGGAGGCCACCGTGCACATCTCCAGCGAGACCACCGAGGCGCCAGGCTGGCAGGACTTCGCCAACTGCCTGGGTGTCGACCCCGATCTCTTCTTCCCCGAGCGGGGGGCGTCGACGCGCGAGGCCAAGGAGGTCTGCCGCGGGTGCGTGGTGCGAGAGGACTGCCTCGAGTACGCCCTCGACAACGGCGAGAAGTTCGGCATCTGGGGCGGCATGAGCGAGCGCGAGCGGCGCCGCCTCAGGCGGGCGCGCGCCTTGGCCCGCCGGGGCCTCGGCCCCACCGGCGCGGCCTCGGCTTAGGCGGGCCGGCCCTCCAGCCGCGCCTCGATGGTGCGGC
>DATHEV010000486.1:0-2839 GCA_035318405.1 Iamia sp. | reverse complement strand
GACGACAGGGACACGTCAGTGCGCCGGTGGACGGTGAGGTCGACCCCAGGCCCGAGGAGACGCCATGACCACCACCCGCATCCGCCCCAGCACCACCCGAGGCCAGGATCGCCCGACCGGGCTCCTCCTCGACATCGCCGCCGGTGAGCGGACGACCACCGTCCGCCTGTTCGGCCTGCTCGACGCCCTCACCGCCCGCCGGCTGCGGGACGTCGCCCGCATCGGCTCGGTCGAGGACGCCCGCTTCGTGACCCTCGACATCGAGCGGGTCACCTTCGTCGACGTCGCCGGCTGGCGGGCGCTCCGGGGGCTGACCGCCGACCTCGCCGACCAGGGCACGACCGTCACCCAGATCGGCGGGCGGGGCCGCGACGAGCGCCTCGACGACCTCCTCGTCCGGCTCGACCGCCGCCGATGCCAGTGTCCGGCCGCCCCGTTCGCGCCGACCGCCGCCTGACCGCCGCCGCCCGAAGCCGAAGGAACCCTGATGCTCGTCGACCACGTCCTCCCGCCCACCGCCGGCCGCCCCCGCCGGGCCGTCGTCGCCGGCAGCGGGCCCGGTGGGGCCGCCGCCGCCCTGCTCCTGGCCCGGGCCGGGTTCACCGTCACCGTGCTCGAGCGGGTCGCCGCCCCCGCGGCCGTGGGCGGCGCCCTCCTGCTCCAGCCCAACGGGATCACCGTCCTCCAGGGCCTCGGGATCGACCACGTCCCCGGCGCCCGGGAGCTCCGCTCGACCCACGTCCGCGACGCATCGGGTCGGGCTCTGCTCGATGCTCCGGTCGCCGGTGCCGCCGGCCTCGACCACAACCTCGTCGTCCGCCGGTCCGAGCTGTTCGGCGCCCTGCACGCCCTGCTCGCGGCCGATGACCGCATCGATGTCCGGCTCGGGCACTCCGCCGACGCCCTGATCGACGGGGGGGTGGCGGTGTCCACGCCCGACGGGCCCGACGAGGTCGACGCCGATCTCGTGGTCGTCGCCGACGGCGTCCGCTCCGCCCTCCGGGCGGCCGTCAGCCCCGACGCCCGCGTCGTCGAGGGCCCCACCTACCTGCGGGCCGTGGTCGCCGGCGCCATCCCGGCCGACGAGGCCGGCGAGTGGTGGACCGGCCTCGGCCTGTTCGGGGCCGCCCCGGTGGGCGACGACGCGTCCTACGTCTTCGCCTCCACCGCCCACCCGGACGTGGCCGCCGCCCTGGCGGACGGTGACGTCGCCCGTCTCGCCGCCCGCTGGGGCGCCGAGCTGCCCGTGGCCGGTGACCTGCTCGGCCGGGTCGCGGCCGTCGACCAGCTCATGATCAGCCGGGCCGACGAGGTCCACGCCCCGCGGTGGGTCACCGACCGGGCCGCCCTGCTGGGCGACGCCGCCCACGCCATGCTCCCCAACTCGGGCCAGGGCGCCAACAGCGCGCTGCTCGACGCGGCCGTGCTGGCCCTCGAGCTGGCCGACGCCCCCTCGATCGAGGTCGGGCTGGACGCCTACGAGTCCCGGCGCCGACCGGCGGTGACGACGGTCCAGGCCGACGCCCGCTCGCTGGCCCGGCTGGCCCACCTGCGGTCCGGTCCGGCCCGCCGGGCCCGTGACCTGGCCCTGCGCACCGCCGCCCGTCTCCCCGCCGAGCGCCGGACCCGGCGCCTCCACCAGGAGGATCCCGCCGCCGTCCGTGCCGCCCTCCTCGCCCTCCGCTCCCCCCGACGGGCTTGACCTTCGACCTGGGTCGAAGGCCTACCGTGCGGGCATGAGCACGTTCACCATCGGCCAGATCGCCGAGCGGACCGGCTTCACCACGTCGTCGCTGCGCTACTACGAGGGCATCGGGCTGGTGACGCCAGCGGCCCGCACCGACGCCGGCTACCGCGTCTACGACGAGTCCACCGTCGCCCGGCTGGCGTTCATCGCCCGGGCCAAGCAGCTGGGCTGCACCCTCGAGGAGATCACCGATCTGGTGGCGGTGTGGGACGGCGACCGGTGCGGGCCCGTCCAGCGCCGCCTGCACGAGCTGGTCACCGAGAAGGTGGCGGCCACCCAGGCCCGGTTGGCCGAGCTGGCCGCCTTCTCCGACCAGCTCCACGCCGCCGCCACCCAGCTGGGTGGTGACCCGGTCGACGGCCCGTGCGCCGAGGGCTGCGCCTGTCTCACCGCCCCCGGCACCGCCAGCGGGCCGGTGCCGATGGCGCTGGTGGCGCGGCCGGCGCCCGAGGTGCCGATCGCCTGCTCGCTGCCGGCCGGCGGGCTCGAGGACCGGACGGCGGAGTGGTCGGCCCTGCTCGACCACGTCACCGCCCGGGAGGCGACGGTCGACGGCGGGCTGCGGCTCGCCCTCGACCCGGCCACGCCGGTCGCCGAGGTGGCCCGGCTGGTCACCGCCGAGCAGGACTGCTGCGCCTTCTTCTCCTTCGCCGTCACCGTCGACGTCCGGGGCCTGGCGCTCGAGGTCCGCGCCCCCGACGACGCCGCCTCCTTGGTCGACGCCCTCTTCGGGGCGGCCGCGTGAGGGCTCGCGAGCTGGTCGCCGCCGTCTGAGGCCCGCTCAGCCCTCGGTGGTGGTGGTGGTGGTGGTCTCGTCCTCGGAGCCCTCGTCGGCCGTGGTGGTGGTCGAGTCGTCGGCCGGGTCCTCGTCCGCCGTGTCCTCGTCGGCGGTGGCCTCCCCGAGACAGCCCCTGTTGATCACGTCCAGCTCGTCGCGGCGCTCGTTGCCCAGCTCGTCCTCGGTGGCGGCCCGGTAGATGCGGTTGACCTCGGCCTGGTCGTAGGCCTCGAAGATCCCGTCGGTGAGACAGGCGGCCTGGTCCTCGGTGAGCGTCGGGTCGCCGTCGCCGTTCTTCGAGCGCTCCAGCAGGT
>DATHEV010000485.1:0-5532 GCA_035318405.1 Iamia sp. | reverse complement strand
GGGCCGATGAGGCCACCGCGTCGAGCTGGCGGCCGCCGTGGTTCGACACCACCAGGCCGTCGACGCCGGCCGCGACCGCCCGGCGGGCGTCCTCGGGGTCGAGCACGCCCTTGACCAGAAGCTGGCCGTCCCAGTGCTGGCGCACCCAGGCGATGTCGTCCCACGTGACCGACGGGTCGAACTGCGAGTCGACCCAGTCCTTGAACGCCTCGGGGGTGCGGGCGCCGGGCACTGCGTCGGTCAGGTTCCCGAAGGTGAGCGGCTTGCCGCCGATGGCCACGTCGCGCAGCCACTGCGGGTGCGACACCAGGTCGATCCCCCGCCGGGCCTTGGCCCACGCCGTGACCTCGCCGACCATGGCGTTCCGGGTGTCGCGGTGGCGGGCGCCGACGACGGCGAGGTCGACGGTGAGGACGAGCACCGGGCTGCCGACCTCGGCGGCCCGGGCCATCAGCCCCTCGGCGTAGCCCCGGTCGCGCATGACGTAGAGCTGGAACCACGGCGGCCGGGTCGTCGCCCCGGCGACCTCCTCGATCGAGCAGATCGACACGGTCGACTCGACGAACGGCACGCCCGCGGCCTCGGCCGCCTTGGCCGCCGCCACCTCGGCCCGCGGGGCGAACATCCCGCCCAGCCCGACCGGACCGAGGATCACCGGCAGGCTGAGGTCCTGGCCCAGGACGGTCGTGGCCTGGCGCCGCTCGGTGACGTCGCGCAGCACCCGCTGGCGCAGGCGGACGTCGACCAGGTCGGAGACGTTGGCGGCCAAGGTGGCCTCGTCGTAGGCGCCGCCGTCGATGTAGTCGAACAGCTGGCGGGGCAGACGCCGCCGGGCCAGCTCCCGGTAGTCGGTGATGGTGGCCGGAGCCACGCCGAGGGGTCGATCAGCAGCGAACCTCATGGCCAGGGACCGTAGGCCAGCCGTTCCGTGTGCGGGTTCGACCGTTTGCGGCATCAACCCGCACACGGAACGACGTGGTCAGGCCGAGAGCCAGCCGATCGCCCGCAGCGTGGCCCGGCAGAAGGGGCCGAGGTCGGCGTCGGCCAGGTCGGACGGGGCGAACCAGCGCAGGTCGGTCAGCTCATCGCCGTCGGGGATCGGCTCGCCGGCCACGATCGTCGCCTCCCAGACCGAGCTGACGTAGGCGCACTCGTCGCCGTTCGGATAGCGGACGACGAAGTCGGGCCCGCCGACCACGCCGAGCAGGGCGCCCAGGCGGACCTCGACGCCGATCTCCTCGAGCACCTCCCGCCGGGCCGCGTCGGCCGGGTCCTCCCCCGGCTCCACCATCCCGCCGATCGTCTCCCACCGGTCCGAGGCGTGGTGGCGGGCGAGCAGCACGGCGCCGTCCTCCCGCACCGGAAGCACCGCGGCCGAGGGCAGGAGCAGCAGGTCGTGGCCGACCTCGGCCCGGATCCTCTCGATGTAGGGCGACCTCGGCACGGCGGCCGACCGTAGGGGACGTCCCGACGAGGTGTGCCGCGGGGCACGTCGGGCAGAGGGAGACGCATGTGGCTCACGCTCTTCAAGCCGAAGACCGCAATGTTGCTCCTGGCGGCGATGGGGGTGGCACTCGGGGCCTACCTCGTCTGGTCGATCGGGCAAGAGGACGTCCCCGGCGTCCTGCTGGGCATCATCGCCCTCGTGCCGGTCGGCATGGCCGTCATCTGGTGGACCGGCGTGCGCAACGGCAACCGGTGGCCGAAGGGCACGTTCTGACCGCGCTCAGGCCTGGCGGGTGACCTCGACGGTGACGGCGAGCTCCTGGGCGCCGCCGCCGGCGTAGACGCCCCGGAACGGGGGGACGTCGTGGTAGTCCCGGCCGGCGGCGACCCGGACGTGGCGGTCGAACACCGGGGACAGCGACGTCGGGTCGAGCGGCCAGACCGTGCCCGTCCACGCTGCCACCCAGGCGTGGCTCTCGCCCACCGCCACCACGCCGATCTCGGGCTCGTCGGCCGGGTGCAGGTAGCCCGACACGTACCAGGCGGGGATGCCCATCGTGCGCAACAGCGCCAGCGAGAGGTGGGCGAAGTCCTGACACACGCCCCGGCCGGCGGCCAGCACCTCGGGGGCCGTCGTGGTGACGCCGGTGAAGCCCTGCTCGTAGGCCAGCCGGTCGTTGACGAACCCGACGGCGGCCTCGGCGGCCGCCGCCGGCGTGGCCGCATCGGCCCGGATCGATGCCGCCACCTCGATGAGGGCCTCGTCCTCGAGCCCGACGATGTCGGTGGGGACGAGCAGCTCGTAGAAGCGGTCGCGCACCTCGGCCGAGGCCATGTCGTCCCACGTGGCGTCGCCCGGGCCCATGCGGGTCACGCCCGTCTCGACCACGGCCTTGGCCACGACCGACAGCTCGGTGTGGGGCACGTGGAGGTCGAAGTGGTGGACCATCGACCCCCAGTAGTCGACGTGGTTGACCAGCCGGACGGCCGGGTTGACGTCGAGGCTCCACGACAGGACGGTCTGGCGCCGGTCGCTGCGGGGCTCGAGCCGGGCCTCGTTGTACGACGTGGTGACCGGTGCCTCGTACCGGTACGACGTCGAATGGGTGATGGCGAGACGTGTGGCCACTACGGGATCGCTCCCGTCATCGCCCGCCTCGCGGCGACGCGTCTCCTCGGCAGGGCCTCGGAGCAGGGCAGGCCACTGTGCTTGCTGGGTCGGTCTCGCCTGGCGGCTCGCCCTCTCATACCGCCGTCTCCGCCTGCCACTCGATGAGGTCGGCCCGGCGGAAGTAGCGGGCCTTCACCAGCTCGTCGGCCCGCCGGCAGGCGTCCTGGAGCCGGGTGAGGGTGGCCTCGGTGGTGCGGGCCAGGTCGTCGGGGCCGGTGTAGGTGAGCTCGGAGCGGACCCGGCCGATGATCCGCACGGCGGTGTCGGGCGTGCCCGTCGACGTGGCGATCTCGCGCAGCGAGGTCTCGGCCAGGTCGAGGGCGTAGGCCACCGACCGGGGCAGGTCCTCGGCCTGGAGGAGCATCGCCAGGGCCCGGGTGCGGGTGATGTCGCCGCCGTAGGTGCGGAGGAAGGCGTCGTTCGCCCCGCACGACACGAGGACGCTCGACCAGCGGCTGGGGTCGTCGGAGTCGGTGACCGCGCCCAGCAGCCGGGCGGTCATGTCGACCCGCTCCAGACAGCGCCCGATGGTGAGGAAGCGCCAGCCGTCGTCGTGCAGCACGACCGTGTCGATCAGCCCGCCGATGAGGGCGACCCGCTCGCGCACCCACCGGAAGAAGATGTACGGGCCGAGGGCCCGGGCCGCCCGGATCTGGGCGTCGAGGTCGTGGTGCGTGCGGTTGATGGCCTCCCACACCTCGGTGGCGAGGGTCTCGCGCAGGCCGCGGGCGTTCGACCGGGCCAGGCGGAGCGAGCCGGCGACCGAGCTGGGGTTGTCGGGGTCGTAGGCCAGCAGCTCGGTGGCCCGCCACAGGTCGACGGCCTCGACCTCGGCGCTGCCGGCCAGCCCCATGGCCGCCAGCAGGGTCGCGCCCACGTTCTCGTCGCCGGCGTCGGCCAGCATCTGGTGCACGTGGACGTCGAGCAGCCGGGCGGTGTCGTCGGCCCGCTCGATGTAGCGCCCCATCCAGTACAGCGACTCGGCGATCCGGCTCAGCACGACGGCTCGCCCCCCGTCGAACTTTGGACCGACTCCGCCGTATGCGGCGTGGTCTCGTCCAAAGTTGGCGGCGACTGCTGTTGCTGGAGCTGCTGCTGGTGCTGGCGCTCGTGGTCGTCGGCCGGGCCGAACTGGAGCGGGACGGGCGCCGCCTCGCCCCGGCGGGCGTCGGCCCGGTCGGCGGCCAGGGTCTGGGCCTGGGTCGACGCCTCGACGGGCGTCGGCGCCAGGGCGGCGTCCTTCAGCACCCAGGTGTCCTTGGACCCGCCGCCCTGGCTGGAGTTCACGACGAGCGAACCCTTGCGCAGGGCCACCCGCGTGAGGCCGCCGGGCAGGACCCAGACCTTCTCGCCGTCGTTCACGGCGAAGGGCCGCAGGTCGAGGTGACGGGGCCGCAGCCGCCCGTCGACCAGGGTCGGCGCCGTGGACAGGGTGACGACGGGCTGGGCGATCCACCCACGGGGCTCGGCCAGGATGTCGGCCCGGGCCCCGGCCAGCTCCTCGTCGGTGCACGACGGCCCGAACACGAGGCCGTAGCCACCCGAGCCGTCGACCGGCTTGACCACCATCTGGTCGAGGCGGTCGAGGACGTAGGCCCGGGCGTCGGGGTCCTCCAGCCGGAAGGTGTCGACGTTGCGGAGGATCGCCGGCTCGCCCAGGTAGTACTCGATCAGGTCGGGCACGTAGGTGTACATGAGCTTGTCGTCGGCCACGCCGTTCCCGATGGCGTTGGCGATGGTGACGTTGCCGGCCCGGTTGGCGTGCACCAGCCCGGCCACGCCGAGGACGGTGTCGGGCCGGAACTGGACGGGGTCGAGGAAGTCGTCGTCGATGCGCCGGAAGACGACGTCGACCCGCTCCTCGCCGGCGGTGGTGCGGACGTAGCAGACGTCGTCGCGGCAGATGAGGTCGCGCCCCTCGACCAGGTCGACGCCCATGAGCCGGGCCAGCAGGGCGTGCTCGAAGTAGGCCGAGTTGTGGACGCCGGGGGTCAGCACGACGATCCGGGGGTTGCGCACCGTCGGCGCCGTGGCCCGCAGCGCCCGCAGCAGGTGGCGGGGGTAGTCGTCGACGCCGGCGATGGCCTGGGCCCGGAACAGGTCGGGGAACACCCGGGCCATGACCCGCCGGTTCTCCATCACGTACGACACGCCGCTGGGCGACCGGAGGTTGTCCTCCAGCACCCGCATCTCGCCGTGCTCGTCGCGGATGACGTCGATGCCGGCCACGTGGATGTGGACGCCGCCGGGCGGGCGGATCCCGTACACCTGGCGGTGGAAGTGGGGCGACGAGTGGACGAGCTGGCGGGGCACCACGCCCTCGTCGAGCACCTGGCCCTCGCCGTAGATGTCGGCCAGGAACATCTCCAGGGCCTTGACCCGCTGGACGATGCCGGACTCGAGACGGGCCCAGTCGCCGGCACCGATGACCCGGGGCACCAGGTCGAGCGGGAACGGCCGCTCCTCCCCGGACAGGGCGAAGGTGACGCCCCGGTCGCGGTAGGCCCGGCTCAGCGCCTCGGTGCGGGCCAGCAGGTCGTCCGACGTCTGCGGGCGCAGGGTGTCGTGGATGACCCGATAGGTCTCCCGCGGCCGCCCGTACCGGTCGAACATCTCGTCGTGGGCACGACGCGACGAGTCGGAGTCGTAGCCCTCGAAGAGGTCCGTCACGCGCTCACGCTCCCGCACCTGTGTTGCACGAGTCGCACGTGGGTGTGAACCACGTGTGAACCGTCGCCGGCCCGATCGGCGCTGGTCGTGGGGGCGTCACGACGGTGGACGGTACCCGGGGGGCGGGCCCGCACACCGAGCCGGCCTCGCCTCACCTCCGGCGGGACGGCGCCACGGCCCGCAGGGCAGGGCCCAGGGGGCCGATCGCCTCGCGGGTGGCGGTGACGAACTCGGGCTGCTCGAAG
>DATHEV010000484.1:0-10538 GCA_035318405.1 Iamia sp. | reverse complement strand
TCCGGGTCCCGACGGTGGCGAGGGCGAGGAGCTGGTGGCCCAGCCGGCGATCCACCTCGACGCCGCCCTGGTCCACCTGAACGTGGGCGACGAGCGGGGCAACGCCGCCTTCACCGGCCCCGACCTGTACTTCGACGACCTACTGCTCGAGGCGGCCGCCGAGGGGTTCGTCAGCGTCGAGCGCATCGTCCCGACCGAGGACCTGGTCGGGGTGGCCGGCGACGTCACCCGGCTGCGCATCAGCCGCCTGTTCACCACCGGGGTGGTCGAGGCCCCGGGCGGGGCCGGGTTCACCGACTGCGTCCCCGACTACGACCGCGACGACGAGGTGCAGTCCCGGTGGTTCGCCACCGCCAAGGACCCCGACGCCCGTGCCGCCTTCCTCGAGGAGTGGGCCCATGCCTGACACCGACACCACCACGATCGTGCGCCGGGCCGATGTCTGTGCCGTGGCCGTGGCCGAGTGCTTCCGGGGCGACGGCGAGAGCCTGGCCAACCCCATCGGCGTGATCCCGATGATCGGGGGCCGCCTGGCCCGGGCCAGCTTCGAGCCCGACCTGATGATGACCGACGGCGAGGCCACGCTGATCGCCGATCACAGTGCCTACCCGTCGGCGGACCAGCGCGTCATAGAGACGTTCAACCCCTACCGCCGCATGTTCGACGTGGTCTGGAGCGGCCGGCGCCACGTGATGATGGGCGCCACCCAGGTCGACCGGTACGGCAACCAGAACATCGCCGCCCTCGGCCCCGACCCCCACCAGCCCAACGTCCAGCTGCTGGGCGTGCGGGGCGCCCCCGGCAACACCATCAACGACACGACCAGCTACTGGGTCGGCCGCCACGGGCCCAAGGTGTTCGTCGAGACCGTCGACGTGGTCTGCGGCATCGGCTACGACCGGGCCGCCGAGCTGGGTCCGCAGGCCGCCCGCTGGCACGAGATCCGGCGGGTGGTGTCGAACCTCGGCGTCTTCGACTTCGAGACCGAGGACCACGGGATGCGGATCCGCTCGCTCCACCCCGGCGTCACCGTCGACGAGGTCCAGGAGGCCACGGGCTTCGCGCTCGCCGTCCCCGCCGATCTGGGCGAGACCCGCCTCCCCACCCCCGACGAGCTCGAGCTCCTCGCCACCGTGATCGACCCCGACGGAACCCGCTTCCGCGAGGTCCCCGACTGACCTTCTCCGAACTCGGGGGGAGATGTGCCCTCAGAGGGGCAGATTTCCCACCGAGTTCGCTTGAGGTGGGGGATCTCTGGTCGATGGACGGAGGTGGGAATCACCACCCGTAAGCGCGACCGGGTCACCGCCCAGGCGGACGTCCCTCCCCCGATCACGATCCGGCGGCTGCGGCCGGGGGACGACGCCGTGCTGTCGTACCTGGCCACCCACAACGCCGCCTTCGGCACCGTGGACGAGCGCGAGGCGCTCCACCCGCTGACCGAGGCCGAGACGATCGCCTTCCTGGCCGACGACCGGACCGCCACCTTCGTGGCCTTCGCCGCCGAGGAGCCGGTGGGCTTCGTCTACACCAACGAGCTGTTCCGGCGGCACACCGCCCTGCGGCACATGTGCATCTACGAGATCGGCGTGTCCGAGCGGTACCGCAACCAGGGCGTGGGCCAGGCCCTGCTCGACGCGGTCGGCGACCACGCCCGGACCCAGGGCATCACCCAGGGCTTCGTGATCACCAACGCCTCGAACCCGGCCGCCGCCCACCTGTACGAGGCGGCCGGCGGCGTCCGCACCGCCGACGACGACGTCATCTTCGGGTTCTCCTGGCGCTGAGGAGCCCAGGACCACGAGGTGCCAGGCACCTCGTGGTCCTCCGAGATCTGACGGGTCGTCAGATCCGGACCTAGGGTCGGCGGCCATGGCCGACGCCCTCGCCACCCGTGCCTGCACCCTCCTCGGCTGCCGGTACCCCATCGTCCAGACCGGCATGGGCTGGGTCTCGGGGGCCAACCTCACCGCCGCCACCAGCGCCGCCGGCGGGTTCGGCATCCTGGCCGCCGTCACCATGGACATGGCCCAGCTGGAGCGGGCCGTCGCCAACGTCAAGGCGGCCACCGACGCCCCCTTCGGCGTCAACCTCCGGCCCGACCAGCCCGACCTCGACCAGCGCGTCGACATGCTCGCCGCCGCGGGCGTGCGCCTGGCCTCGTTCGCCGGCGCGCCGAGCAAGGCCACGATCGACCGGCTCCACGAGGGCGGGATCCTGGTCATGCCGACGGTCGGTGCCCGCCGCCACGCCGAGAAGATGCTCGGGTGGGGGGTCGACGCCGTCATCGCCCAGGGCGGCGAGGGTGGCGGCCACACCGGGCCCGTCCCGACCACGCTGCTGCTGCCCGACGTGGTCGACGCCGTGGGCGCCGACATCCCGGTGCTCGCCGCCGGTGGCTTCCACGACGGGCGGGGGCTGGTGGCGGCGTTGGCCTACGGGGCCGACGGCGTGGCCATGGGGACCCGCTTCCTGCTCAGCGCCGAGAGCCGGGTGCCCGACGAGGTCAAGCAGCGCTACCTGGCCGCCAAGGTCACCGACACCGTCGTGACCGAGGCCCTCGACGGCGCCCCCCAGCGGGTGATCCGCACCGAGCTGGTCGACCGTCTCATCCGGTCCAGCGCCGTGACCCGCCTGCCCCGGGCCGTGGGCAACGCCCTGGCGTTCCGCAAGCTCAGCGGCACCAGCGTCAAGGACCTGGCCACCGAGGGCCTGGCCATGCGCAAGAGCCAGGATCTCACCCTGTCCCAGCTGGCCATGGCGGCCAACGCCCCCATGCTGATCAAGGCCGCCCTGGTCGACGGCGACCCCGATGTCGGCGTCCTCCCCACCGGCCAGGTCACCGGCCTCATCGACACGCTCCCCCCGGTGTCCGAGATCATCGAGTCGATGGTGCGCGACGCCCGCTCGACCCTCTCCCGCTTGCAGGGTTGACGGCCGACCTCCCGCGAGCGGGCGCTCGGCCTTCACCTCGGGGGTGCTGCGTCACGCGGTTGGGGAGGCCCGACGCCCACGGGCGAACAGGGCACCCCGAGGGGCCCTTCGGGCGAGAGGGCGCGGCCCAGATTCGCCCTCGGGGCTGCTGGTGGCGGTGCGGCAGTTGGCACCCTGATCGATTGCCAGCTCTGCTCGGGGCCTACCCGTCCCGTGGCCGGACGGGATGCCGGTACGCATCTCGTCCTGCGGCCTGAACGCTGGACCTGGTCGATCCGAACACGGTGGGATGCGACCGGACCGGCGTCGCCGCGGGTCCTCACTCGGCCAGCATCCCACCGAGTTCGGGGTCACGGGGGTCTTCTGCTGGAGGTCGGGCGCGTGCGCGCTCGCGGGGGGTCCGGCCCCCGTGCTGCGATGGGGTTCTTTATCTGACGGGTCGTCAGATACCGTCGTCTCGTGGACCTGACGTGGTCGGACGAGGAAGAGGCGTTCCGGGTCGAGGCCCGGGGCTGGCTGGAGACCGAGCTCGACGCGTGGCGCGATCGCCACGATCGGCGGATCCTCTCGGGTGACACCGAGGAGGGCTTCGCCCAGCACCTCGACTGGGAGCGGACGCTCTTCGACGGCGGCTGGGCGGTCGTGTCGTGGCCGACCGAGCACGGGGGCCGGGCCGCCAGCCGCTGGGAGTGGCTGATCTTCGAGGAGGAGTACTACCGGGCCGGTGCCCCGCCCCGGATCACCCAGAACGGCATCTTCCTCTTGGCCCCCACGGTGTTCGAGTACGGCACCGCCGCCCAGCAGGACCACATCCTGAAGCGCATGGCCCGGGGCGACGACCTCTGGTGCCAGGGGTGGAGCGAGCCCAACGCCGGCAGCGACCTGGCCTCGCTCACCTGCCGGGCCCGGCGCGACGACGAGCGCGGCGGCTGGGTCCTCGACGGCCAGAAGACGTGGACGACCCGCGGGGCCTTCTGCACCCACCTGTTCGGCCTGTTCCGCACCGACGCCGAGAGCGAGCGCCACACGGGCCTCACCTACCTGCTCGTCCCGCTCGAGCTCGACGGCATCACCGTGCGCGGCTTCGGCCGGCTCGACGGCGACGAGGGCTTCGACGAGGTCTTCTTCGACGGCGTCTTCGTGCCCGACGACGCCCTCCCCGGCGGGCCCGTGCTCGGCGACGTCGGTGCCGGCTGGTCGGTCGCCATGGCCACCACCTCGTCCGAGCGGGGCCTGACCCTCCGCTCGCCCGGTCGCTTCACCGCCACCGCCGACCGCCTCGTCGACCTCTACCGGGAGCGGGGCCGGCGGGACCCGGCGCTGCGGGACCGGGTGGTGCAGGCCTGGATGGCGGCGGAGGCCTATCGCCTCCAGACCCTCCAGACCGTCACCGCCGACGCCGAGGGCCGCCCGTCCGGCGCCCGGTCCAGCTTCGTCAAGCTGTGGTGGTCCGAGCTCGACGTGGCCCTCCACGAGACCGCCCTCGACATCCTCGGCCCCGACGCCGAGCTCGACGGGCCGTGGTCGAAGGGCTGGCAGTTCGCCCTGTCGGGCCCGATCTACGCCGGCACCAACGAGATCCAGCGCAACATCGCGGCCGAGCGCGTGCTCGGCCTGCCGCGGAAGTAGGTCGCCCGATGCGCTTCGCCCCCACCGACGACCAGCTCGCCCTGCGCGATGCCGTCCGCGACCTGCTGGCCAAGGAGTGCCCGCCCGAGGTCGTGCGGGCCGCCTGGCCCGACGGCACCGACGCCCACGGCGCCCGCAAGGGCGAGGGCTCCCGGGCCGACACCGACCGGGTGGCCCGCGTGTGGTCCGCCCTGGCCGACATGGGCGTGCTCGGCGTCGCCGTGCCCGAGGAGCACGGGGGCCTCGGGATGACCGAGCTCGACTGGGTCCTGGTGGCCGAGGAGACCGGCTACGCCGCCCTGCCCCACCCGTTCGTCGAGACGGCCGCCGTGGCGGCGCCCCTCCTGGCGGCCGTGGGCGATCCCGACGGGCTGCTCCCGTCGGTGCTCGACGGCTCCCGCCCGGCGGGCGTGCTGCCGCTCGGGACCCGCCTCGTCCCGTGGGGCGATGCCATCACGCTGCTGATCAGCCTCGACCTCGACCCGGCCACCGAGACCTTCGTCGCCCGTCGGGTCGCCAGCGGGGTGGCGAAGGGCGAGGTCCGGGCCCTGGCCGACGTGATCGACGCCGGCCGCCGCACCGTCCTGTTGGAGGCCTGGCGGGCTGGCGACCGGCTCGGCACCGATGCCGATGCCGCCCTGGCGTTCGATCGGGGGGCCCTCGGCACCGCCGCCCAGCTGGTCGGCCTGGCCCGGCGGATGATCGACCTCACCGTGGGCTACGTGGGGGAGCGCAAGCAGTTCGGGGTGCCGATCGGGTCGTTCCAGGCGGTCAAGCACCACCTGGCCGACGCCGCCCTCCAGCTCGAGTTCGCCGGCCCCGCCGTCCACCGGGCGGCCTGGTCGCTGGCCACGGGGGCGGCGACGACGCACCGAGACGTGTCCATGGCCAAGGCCCTGGCGTCCGACGCCGCCCGGCTGGCGGCTCGCACGGCCCTCCAGGCCCACGGCGCCATCGGCTACACGACCGAGTACGACCTGCACCTCTACCTCAAGCGGGCCGAGGTCCTGGCCCGCACCTGGGGCGACGCCGCCTGGCACCGCGGCCGGGTGGCCTGGGCGCTCGCCCTCTGAGAGCGAGGTGTCCGAGTCCGAGTCCTACGGCTCGTCGGGGACGCGGGCGACGGCCGGCACGGTCTGGTGGTACGGGGTGGAGATCCACGTCTGGGTGTAGACGTGCCCGCTGTTGCCGAGCTCCCAGATGTCGAGCCGGCCGCCCTGCGTCCAGGCGATGTCGTCGGACCCGTCGCCCTCGAAGTCGCCGACGAGGGGGGTGTAGATGCCGTTCACGGCCGGGGGCTCGACCACCAGCGGCTGGTTCTCGGCGTCGTAGCCGGTGAGCGTCTCGACGTTGCTCCCGGGGCGGTACCAGAAGATCATGTCCCCGTAGCCGTCGAGGTAGTGGCCCACGAGCGGGTACACGCCGGAGCCGTCGACGTCGGGCACGGCGTGCGAGGTGTGGTTGGCCGACGAGGAGAACGTCCAGAGCGAGTCCCGGCCCTGACCGTCGTGCCAGTGGACCTGGTCCTGCGGGCTCCCCTCGGAGACGGCCCGGAACTGCCCCACGATCGGGGCGTAGTGCCCGTCGACCCGGACCGAACGCTTGGTGACGTTGGCGCCCGCCCCGAACAGCCACAGGCTGTCGGCCGCCGTCCCCGGGGCGTACCAGAAGATGTCGTCCTGCCCGTTGCCGTCGGCGTCGAGGGCGAACGGGAGGTACTGCCCCCAGACGTTGTGGTGCACGATCTCGTGGCTGCCGTCGGGCTGGAAGAACCAGATCGAGTCGGGGGCGTTGCCGGCGCCGAACCAGAACACGTCGTCGATGCCGTTGCCGTCGAAGTCGCCGACCGTCGTGTCGTAGTAGCGGTTGATCGTCTCGGCCCGGAAGGACGGGGCGACGCTCGTCTCGGTGGGCGTCACGTGGATGATGCCGTCGGGTGCGCTGCCCACACCGAACACCAGGACGTCGGAGCCGGGAGCGGCGGAGAAGTTGCCCTCGATGATGCCGTCGGTGACGGGGATGTACGACGCCGTGGTGGTGGCCCCGTCGTTCACGAACGCGGTGGTCGTGCCCTCGTAGGGGACGAGGACGATGGTGTCGCTCGGCGGCGGTCCTCCCGCCCCCACGGGGGCGGGTGACGTGGCGGCGAGGGATGCCCCCAGCGCCAGCGCGGCCAGCGCGCTCGCCGTCTGTCGTGCTCGTCGGGTCCAGGCCATGACGTCCACCTCACTGGCGCCCCGCCGTCGGATCCGCCGTGCGGGACGGTACACCCAGGTCAGTCGGGGTCGCCGTGGGGCCCGCGCCGGGCGCGGGGCTATGGCTCGAGCCGGCGCCAGCGCTCGGGGAGGTCGGTTCCCGGCCGATAGGTGCAGCGGGTCCCGGTCTGCACCGCCCGCCCCAGCTCGCGTCCCAGCTCGGCGTCGGCGTCGGCGATGCGGTCGATCGCTCGCCGCAGCGCCTTGCCCACCGAGGTGCGGGCCCGCTCCGTCGAGGTGGAGAAGCGGCGGGAGCGGCCGCCGAGTCCGATGGCGTCGTTGACCCCGTCGACGAGGGCGTCGAGCTCGACCCGGGCCCGGGCGGCCCGCTCGTCGTCGAAGTCGCCCTCCGCCTCGGCCATCTCCTCCTGGAGGTCGGTGATGCGCGCCCGCAGCTCGCGTCGGGCCTGCTCGTCGAGCACCTCGTGGGCGACCTCGGCGGGCCCGTCGCCCGCCTGCCCGGCGAGACGCAGGGCGGACACCTCCTGGCCGGGACGGACGAGCAGGTGGGCCAGGTGCTCCATCCCGACGAGGTGCTCGACCTCGACCCGGCGACCCCGCCAGGTCAGCTCCCACTGCCCACCACGCCGGGCGACGGTGGCCTCGCCGGCGGGACCGGACGCCGCCCGGGGCGCGGTCGCCCGGTCCTCACGGGCTCGCCGCCACGCCTCGGCGCGGCGCTCGAGTCCGAAGGCCTCGCTCCCGGCGGCCGCGGCGTCGAGCAGATCGATGGCCCGGGCCTCGTCCCCGGGCCCGCCCCGGCGCCGCAGGACGAGGGCGAGGTCGGCGCGCGACAGCAGGGCCAGCGGACGGTTGCCCATCCGCTCCGACCCGGCGACGGCGTCGGTGAGCAGGCGGACCGCCTCGTCGAGGTCACCGCGGACGGCGGCGGCCAGGCCCAGCGACCGTGAGGAGCTGCCGAGGCACACCACGGCGAGCGAGCCGAGAACGGGCCGGTCGGCGAGCTCGGCGAAGGCGGACGTGACCATCGCCGCCGTCGCCTCGTCGCCGACCACCGCGGCGGCCTCCATGGCGATGGCCATCGTCACCATCCAGACGCTGTGGTGGGGGTCCTCGGCGACCCCCGCCCGTCGGAGCCGGTCGAGGGCGGCGACCGCCTGCTCGGTGTCACCCGCCTCCGCGGCCGCCAGGGCCAGTGCGCCGGTGAAGCCGTGGTTCACGGGGGCCAGCGACGGCGAGGCGACCGTGTCGGCGGCGGCGCGCACCATCTCCCCGGCGCGGCCCTGGAGCCAGCGGATCAGGAGGATCTGGCCGGAGTAGTACGCCAGCGCATCGGCATCGCCCACCTCCAGCCCGAGGCGGAGGGCGGCGTCGGCCGCGACCTCGGCCTCGTCCAGACGCCCGGCCCGGATGAGGACCATCACCCCCATGACCCGGGCGACGTACAACACGGCGTCGCAGGGCAGGGCCTCGGCCCTCTGCTCGAGCTCGGCCCGGCTGCGGTCGGCCTGCGGGTCCTCGGCGAGGTACTGGTCGACCGTCAGCCAGGTGAGGCCGATGAGGGCCGCCAGCGGCTCGTCGGCGGCCGCCGCCACCTGCACGATCTCCCGGGCGACGGCGAGGCGCTCCTCGTCGAGGATCGGGTCGAGGAGCGTGTGGTGGTGGAGCGAGAGGCCCTCGCACAGCACGGCGGGGTCGCCGAGGTCGCGGGCGGCGTCGAGCGCGGATCGGAGCGGCTCCCGGTCCTCGGTGGCGTAGGCCTCCTCGGCGGCGAGGCGCAGGCGGAGCCGGAGGGCGCGCCTCTCCTCGCCCTCGGGAAGGGCGGCGAGGGAGCGCCCCTGGATCGCCAGCACGCGCTCGTGGTCGATCGGCGAGCGGTGCTCGTTGAGCCACAACCCGCCCAGTCCCAGGGCGGCGTCGGCCGCCGCGGCCCGGTCGCCCTGCTCGGTGGCGGCGGCCAGGGCCGCCTCGAACAGGGGCCGGGCCGACGCCAGGCGGCCGCTGCGCAGCACCGCCTCGGCCCGGGCCACGAGCACGCTCGCCGGGCTCTGCTGGCCGTCGCCCCGCTCCCCGTCGTCGCCCTCGTCCGCACCCACGCCGCCTGACGTTAGGTGGCCCGGGCGTGGCACGGATCGGCACGCGACGTCCCGCCGAGGAGGGGAGAAGCCTCCCTTCCCAGGACATCCCCATGCGCCGTTGCCCCCTCTGCACCCGCCCGCCGCCGGCCCGGATCCGTCGGAGCCTCGCCTCCGCTCTGCTCGCCGTCCTCGTGGCGACGACGGTCGCGACCCTCGGGGCGTCCCCTGCCGGGGCCGCGGCGGCGCCGGTCCTGTGGACCGACGTCATGGAGATCGAGTTCGCGCCCACCACCATCGGATCCAGCTCCCCACCCGAGACGGTCACCTTCACCAACATCGGACCGTCCGCCCTCGGGGTGGTCCTGGCCATCGACGGTTCATCGGAGTTCCGGCTGGAGCTGACGACCTGTGGCCGGACCCTCGACCCGGGGCGGTCGTGCACCGCGAGGGTGCGCTTCACCCCCACCACCGGGGCGATCGCCAACGGGGCGGTGGTGCTCTCGGCCAACGGTGGGAGCCGCCGGCGGATCGCGCTCGTCGGCCGACCCGAGGCACCCGCCTCTCCGCTGCGCGTGACCTCGACCGGGTTGGACTTCGGTCCGCTCCCCGTCGGCACGCTCAGCGCCAGCCGGTCGATCGTCATCACCAACCCCTTCCCCCTCCGCACCCTGTTCTCGATGACGCGGCCGACGGTGAGCGGCACGGGCTTCACCGGCTCGGGCAACAGCTGTGGCGCCTTCCTCGAGCCCTTCGCCAGCTGCACGCTGTCGTACCGGTTCCGCCCGTCGACGACCGGGCGCCACGAGGTCCGCTCCGGGTTGACGGTCACCCTCGCGGGCAGCACGTCCCGCACCTACCCCGTGACGCTCCGCGGCCACGGCGGTCTGGCCGGTGCCCCCACGTTCACGGTCAGCCCGGTCGGTCTCGACTTCGGACAGGTCCCGGTCTGGGGGCGATCGGCGCCCCAGGCCATCACCGTCACCAACACCTCGTCGACGCCGCAGACGGCCAGGCTCGGCGGGTTCAGCGGCTACTACGCCGTGGAGGACGGCTGCGCCGGCGCGACCCTCCCCCCGGGTGGTTCGTGCCGGTTCGATCTCGCCGCCGCGCCCAAGCGCCTGGGCTTGGAGGCCGGGCGGTACACGATCTATGTGGTGTCCGGCGGCGGTCGCCAGCACCCCGTCCCCATGGACCTGTCGGTGACGGCCATCGGCAGCTACCCGCGCCTCAGGATCACCCCGAGCTCGGTCGACCTGGGCCCGGCGCCGGTCGGGGCGACGCCGCGGGTCCGCACCGTCGTCATCACCAACACGGGGACGAGCTCGACCGCGGGGCCCGCCGTCCAGCCGACGCCGGGGTCACCGCTGCTGGAGGTGAGCGGCTCGACCTGTGGAGCCACCCTGGCGGCCGGTGCGTCGTGCACCCTCACGGTGCGGTACACGCCGGTCAGCGCCGGCCGGGTCCACCGGGTGATCCAGATCACGGCCGGAGGACTCGGCCTGTCCCTCGACCTCTGGGGCGGGCTCCGGCCGGGCGTCGAGGAGGCCTGGGTGGCCCACCTCCTCAGCACCTTCTTCTACGGCCGGGCGCCCGTTGGGACCGAGGCCAGGGACCCGGCCGTGGCCATCGAACGAGGCGCCACCACCCGGTCGGCCGTCGCCGCCGGGATCGTGACCGGTGA
>DATHEV010000483.1:0-10435 GCA_035318405.1 Iamia sp. | reverse complement strand
GCCTGCGTCGTGCTCTTCAGCGGGTTCAGTGGCTCGCCCGGGTAGACGACCCGGCTCCGCCCCGGTGGCAGCTTCTCCAGCCGGAACGACTCGCCGTGGTGGAAGAGGATCGGCGGCGTCGACCGATCGACCTCGAGCACCAGGCCGGGGCGGGGCATCAGCGGGTCTCCATGATCATCGGTGCTTCTCGTTCCGCAGGTCGAAGGCGACCTTCACCGCGCCGCGCGAGCCGGCGGCGGCGGCGTGGGCGATGGCCTCGCGGTGGCGGTCGAGGGGGTAGGTGGCGCTCAGCAGGCGCTCGAGCCGGGCGTCGCGGACGACGTCGAGGGCGGTGGCGAAGTCGTCGCGGGTGTAGGCGTAGCAGCCCCGCAGGCCGGTCTCCCGGTGCCAGAGCGGGGTGAGGTCGATGCTGGTGTGACCGGGCATGCCGACGACCAGGACGTCGCCGCCCGGGGCCACGACCTTCAGGGCCTGGGCCAGAGACTCGCCCGAGCCGACGCAGTCGACGACGGCGGGCACGCCCCCGGTCAGCTGGCCGGCGGCGGCGCCCGCGGTGTGGTCGTCGGAGGCCATGACCAGCGAGGCGGTGATGCTGCGGACGGCACGGGGCAGCTCGCTCGGGCTCACGGCCCGGGTGGCGCCGAGGCTCGTCGCCAGGCGCTTCTGCTCCGGATGCTTGGCTGTGGCGATGACCGTGCGCGGACACTCGGTGCCAGGCACCGAGTGTCCGTCGAGGTGGCGGAGGGCGGCCAGCGTGGTGAGGCCGAGGGTGCCGGCGCCGATGATGGCGACGGTGCCGTCGGCGCCCGCCCGGGAGGCCCGGATGGCGTGGGCGGCGTGGACGGCGCAGGCGGTGGGCTCGATCAGGACGGCGGCCTCGTCGCTCATGGCGTCGGGCACGGCGACGAGCTGGTCGGGATGGGCGACCATGGCGGTCGACCAGCCCCCGCCGGTCTCCCGGCAGAAGCCGCTCTGGAGGGCGGGGTCGAGGTGGCCGAAGGCGATGCGCTCGCAGTGGTGCGTGTGCCCGGTGGCGCAGCTGGGGCAGATCGGGTCGACGCCCCGGATGACGCAGTGGAGGACGGGCACGAGCACGGCGCGGCTGCCGTCGTCGAGCTCGCCCACGACCTCGTGGCCGGGCGTGAACGGGAAGCTGACGATGGGCTCGAAGTACTGGCTCGAGCGGCCGTCGATGGTGGCCAGGTCGCTGCCGCAGATGCCGGCGAGGCGGGGCCGGAAGCGGACCCACTCGTCGGTGGGGCGGTCGAGCTCGTCGACGTCGGTCAGCTTGAGCGGGCCGACGACGGCGCCCCCGCCCGGGACGACCCGCCCCGCCACCGCGGCCGCCGCGAACCTGGCCGGCTTCCGCGAGAACACGATCGCCTTGGTCATCGGCCGACCTCCTGCCCCACGCCACCGAACTGGCGATCAGATCCGGCGGGAAGCCGCCGGATCTGATCGCCACTTCGGGAGGGGGTGCGGGGGGTGCCGCGGGTGCGGGTCATCGGCCGACCTTCCGGCGCTGGCGCTTGCGGTCGGGGCTGCGGTAGCCGGGCACGCGGAGGGCTTCGCGGCGGGGGCCGGACGGGGCGGGGATGGGCAGGCGGGGAGGGGAGAAGCCGGGGGCCTTCTCCCACTGCTCGACCAGCCAGCCCCGCTTGCGGGCCAGCGAGGCCAGGCGGGCCTCGGGGTTCACCGCCACCGGGAAGCCGACGGCCTCGAGCAGGGGCAGGTCGCTGCTGGAGTCGGCGTAGGCGACCGCCTCGTCGACGTCGAGGTCGTGCTCGGCGGCGTAGTCGAACAGGGCCTGGGCCCGGCTCTCGCCCGTGGGCGGGACCTGCGCCATCTGGCCGGTGAGCGTGCCGTCGGGGTTCCGGGTCAGCGACGGGGCGACGATGTCGTCGAACAGCGGCTTCAGCGGCTCGACCACGAAGTCGAGGGCGCCGGTGATCAGCACGGTGCGGTGGCCGAGCGCCCGGTGCTCGCGCACCCGGCGGATGCCGGCCGGGAACGACTTGGTGAGGATCAGGTCCGACAGCATCTCGGCCGAGTCGGCGTACAGCTCGTCGACCGGGGCGCCCTCGTAGCGACGGTAGAAGTGCCGGAGGAAGTCGCTGCGATCCTTGCGGTCGAGCTTGAGCAGCCCGGGCGCCTCGGCCACCAGCCGGGCGGTGAGCGTGCGGCGGTCGCCCGAGTCGAGCCGGCGGGTGGCCAGCCAGGCGAAGCTGGTCACGACGTTGGACGCGATCAGCGTGTTCTCCAGGTCGAAGGCCGCCATCGTGCGCTGCGGGTCGAGGACCTGGCGCCTCAGCCTCGTGGAGCGGGCCTCGCTGGTGCCCTTCGAGCCGTCGGTGCGGACCCGCCCGTGCTTCACCACCGACGGGAGGTGGATCTCGCGGACGTAGTGGGCCCAGTCGACGATGCGGGGGTCGCACCCGAAGTCGCGCTGGTCCGGTTCGGCCAGGGCCTCGTGCAGGGCGAGCAGCCGCTCGACGCCGTAGATCGCCTCGCACTCGGTGTACGACCCGTAGAGGGTGACGTAGGCCGTGGCCCGGTCGACCAGCTCGCGCTTCTCCTCGATGCCGGCGGCCCACTGGGCCTGCTTGCCGCGGAGGGGGAGGGTCGAGAGCACCTTCTCGGTGGTGGTGAGCAGCCGCTTGGCCCGCCGCAGCTCGCCCTCGACCTGGCCCCGGCCGGGGAAGGCGAACTCGGGGACGCTGATGGGCTGGCCGTCGCGGTCGTAGAGCGGGTTCTCGGTGAACCAGCCGCTGACCAGGTCGACCATGGTCTGGAACTTGAGCGGGTTCGACGAGCCCGACGCGACCTGCGTGATGTCGGGCGCACCGTCCTCGTTGCTCGGGCCCCGGGCGGCGACGGCGCAGATGGCCCCGACCACCAGGTCGACCGGGATCACGTCGACCGTGCCCTCGGGGACGCCGGGGAACTGGCTGAGCAGGCCGCGGGCGTAGGACAGGATCACCGGCTCGGCCATGCGGAAGCCCCGGATCCAGCCCGGCACCGGCTCGGACCAGGCCGACTCGATGATGGCGGGGCGGACGATCGAGACGGGGACGGCGCCCCGCTCCTCGCCGAGGGCCCGCTCGCCGAGGGCCTTGGTCATGGCGTAGGCGTCGGGCCAGCCCAGGCTGGCGGCCCGGGCCCGGCCGAAGTCGACCAGCTGGTCCTTCACCCAGGTCTGGCGGAGCGCCTCGGTCTTCTCCGACAGCAGCGGCCCGCCGGCGGCGCCCAGCTCCTCGCGGGCCTCGGCCCGGAAGCGCTCGAGGTTGGCGGGGGTGCGGCTGGCGGCCTCGGAATCGCCCCGCATCCGCCGGGAGGCGTCGACCTCGCGCTTCCAGTCGACGTCGACCCAGAACGGGCTCTCGTCGACCCGGATCTCGGGCGCGTTGCCCCGGCGGTTGCCGGCGACGTAGCAGGTCGACACGGCGACGAGGTGGGGGGCCACGCCCAGGGTGTGGAGCGTGCGGGCGATGCGGGTGGGGCCGAGCAGGTTGACCTCGACGGCGAGGTCGAGGGGGGAGTCGAAGCTCACGGTGGCGGCCGAGTGGATGACGGTGTCGCAGCGGGCCAGGATCTCCCGGCCGTGGTCGTCGAGGCCCAGGCCGTCGGTGCTCACGTCGCCGGCCACGACGGTGACCCGGTCCCGGATGGCCTGCTCGAACGCCTCCTGGCCGATCTCGGCGCGCAGACGGTCGAAGCAGTCGTTGCGGAAGATCTCCCGCTGGGCCCGCTGCTCGACGGTGCGCTTGCGGCCGGGACGCACGAGCAGGACGAGCTCGCAGTCGGGGACGGCCCGCAGCAGCCGCTCGACCAGGGCGGTGCCGAGGAAGCCGGTGGACCCGGTGACGAAGAGGCGCTGGCCGGCGAGGGCGGTGGCGATCGGAGTCGTCATGCGGGGGCGACCGTAGCCCAGTCTCTCTACCAAGTGGTAGACAGACGGTCCTGGACGCTGCCGCGCCCGATCCCGGGCCCTCCACCCGCGACCGCATCGTCGCCGCCGCCCTGGCCGGGTTCGCCCGCCGGGGCGTGGAGGCGACGTCCCTCGACGACGTCGCCCTCGCCGTCGGGGTGCGCAAGCAGACCGTCCTGTACTGGTTCCGATCCAAGGACGCCCTGGTCAGCGGGGTCGTGGAGGCCGCCGTCGACGAGCTCGGCCGGTCGCTGGAGGCCGCCGTGGCCGGCCGTCGCCCCGGTCGCGACGCCCGCGTCGCCGTGGTCGACGAGGTCCTGCGGCTGGGGGCTCGCCGCCCCGACCTCCTGGTCCTGCTCCGCGAGGTCACCCGTCTCGGCCCGTCGGCCACCGCCACGCTGGGCGACGCCATCGCCCCCCGGTTGGACGGCGCCGCCCGGGCGCTGGCCGGCCCCGGCGGCGACGTCGACCGCGCCCGCCACCGCCTCCTGGAGGCCGGCGCCCGGGTGATCGCCACCGCCGTCGAAGCCGAGCTCCGAACCCAGATGCAGGTCCCCCCCACGAGAGCCTGGCTCAGATCCCGAAGAGCCGACCTCCTCGCCGTGTTGACGAGCTAGCCGGATCCTTCGAGGTCGCCGTTGGGGCTGGCGGCCAGGACGAACTCCTCGGCCGTGGCGAAGAGGCCCTTGATGGCGGACTGCACCGCCAGGCCGCTCAGGATGGCATCACCTCGCGACGGCTCGGTGAGGGTCAGCGCCGACAGCCCGGCGACCCCCGAGTAGAGGACGAGGGTCGCGGCGGTGGCGAGCACCCAGCGGGTCGTCACGCCGAGGTCGTCCTCGGTGTCCCGAGCCTTGATGATGAGCGGCAGGACGTGGATGACCAGGCCCAGCATGAACCCGGATCCTGCACCCCACCCCCAGACTGACAGGGCGCTCAACGACGGGCAGGCCGATCCCGCTTCGGCTTCAGGACCTCGGAGGCCCCGGCCGTCGAGAGGAACCGCAGCACACGTCGCACACCCGTGGGAGGAGTCTGTGTGGTGGCGCCAGGAACCGACTGGCGCCGGTGGGGATCAGATGTACTTCCACTCTTGGTGATTGTCGTCATCGCCTGCCCCATCTCTGCAACCTAGTCTTTCAACGACGTCCGTCAACCCTCCCCAGGTGTCATTCTGCCCTCCGATCAGGGCGGATCCGGGGCGCGACAGAGCCCGACCTACCTTGTGGCCCGTCACCCCCCTGGGGCGTCGAGCGATGAGCGCCGCTGGGCGCGGCTGGCCGAACAACCGCTGTTCACGAGGTGAACGGGACATGAAGGGGCTCCGATCGCGGGAGAGTGAGCGGTGCGATCCGGCAGCCTCGGACTGATGCCAGTTTACAGAGGGACGGGTGCGCGCACCCGCCTTTCGGGACTCAGTCCCTCTCGAGGACCTCGAGGGCGTTTCTGGCCTTGTCGCCGTGTTCGACCATGCGCTCGTCGACGTCGTCCATCTCGGTGCGGAGGGCGATGCTCATCTTGGCGTGCATGTCGTAGAGGCACGTGATGTAGGTGAGCTCGAGGATCTCCTCGTCGGAGAGGTGCTCGCGCAGCACGGCGAAGACGCCGTCGGCGACCCGGCCGCCGTCGAGGGCGAGGGCGTCGGTGTAGGCCAGCACCGCCCGCTCCAGCGGGGTGAAGCAGTCGGCCACCTGCCAGTACGGGACGGCCTCGATCTTCTCCTCGGGGATGCCCACCGCCCGGCAGCTCTTGAGGTGCTGGGAGTAGACGAACAACGAGCCGCGGTCCCAGCCGACGCGGGTCTGGCCCAGCTCGCGCAGCTGCGGGTCGAGCTTGCGGTCGGGTGACTGGTAGAGGGCGAAGCCGTCGACGCAGTGCTGGAGCACGGGCGGGCACCCGGCGAACACGGTCCACCAGTCGCCGGGGGTGCCGGTGTTGGTGCCGGGCTCGGCGACGGGGTCGCGGCCCTTGCCGAACAGCAGGTCGTACATGAACGTGACGACCGGGGCGTTGTCCTCCGAGCGGGGGACCTGATCGAGACGGGGCATCAGACCGACGCCGGGGTGACGGTGCCCGCGGCGGCCTGGGCGTCGGCCCCGGCGGCCGCCGCGGCCTGAGCGGAGGCGGCGGACATCGGGGTGTGGGCCACGTCGGACGGGCGCCAGGCCCGGGTCGAGGCGGCCAGCTCCAGCAGGATCCCGTCGGGGTCCTGGAAGTACACCGAGCGGACGAACACCTCGTCGGTGACGGTGGGCGCCAGGCCCCACTCGCTGTCGTCGTGGTTCCAGGTCTCGCTGCACTCGACCCCGGCGGCGACCAGCCGGTCGCGGTACTCGTCGATCCGCTCGACCGGGACCTTGAAGGCCACGTGGTTCATCGACCCGATGGCGCTGGTCAGCTCGGCCACGTCGGGGCGCCCGGCCGGGGCCGAGATTCCGGGGGCGGGCTCGGGGGCCGCCGCGAACCAGAAGAACGCCAGCAGGTCGCCCCCGCCGCAGTCGAAGAAGAAGTGCTGGCCCATGCCCTGGGGCAGCTCGACCGTCTTGACCAGAGGCATGCCCAGGACGCCTTCGTAGAACTCCACGGTCCGGGCCATGTCCCGGCAGACGAGGGCCAGGTGGTTGACCCCGCCCCACTCGATGCGGTCGTCGTCGCTCATGCGAGGACGTTAGGTCGGTCCCCCGAACCGTGTGCGGAGAGCACCCGCAAACGGTCGAACCCGCACACGGAAAACGGCTGGGAGCTAGGCCTGCGGGCGGCCGAAGGCGGCGCGGTGCTGCTGGCGGGCGATGCCGAGCTGGACCATCTCGGTGATGAGCTCGTCGTAGGGGACGCCGGTGGCGGCCCACAGCATGGGGAACATCGACTTCGGGGTGAACCCCGGGATCGTGTTCACCTCGTTGAGGAGCAGGCCCCGACCACCCTCCTCGTAGAAGAGGTCGACACGGGCGTAGCCGTCGCAGCGCAGGACCCGGAAGGCGTCGAGGGCGAGGGCCTGGGCCGCGGCCACGACGTCGTCGGGGAGCGCGGCCGGGATGTCGAGACGGGCCCCGCCGTCGGAGTACTTGTCCTCGTAGTCGTAGAACTCGTGGTTCGGGATGATCTCGCCCGGCACCGACACCCGGAGCTCGGCGTTGCCGAGGACGCCGAGCTCGATCTCCCGCCCGACGACCGCCTCCTCGACGATGACCCACTCGTCGTAGCGGAGGGCATCGGCCACCGCGGTCTCGAGCGACTGGCGATCGGTGGCGCGGGCCACGCCCACCGACGACCCCATGTTGGCCGGCTTCACGAAGACCGGCAGCCCGAGCGTCTCCACCACCGAGTCGAGGAAGGCCGGCCCGGCATGGACGTCGCGAGAGGCGAGGTGGCGGGCCTGGGGGAGCCCGGCGGCGGCCGCCATGGCCTTGGCCGCGACCTTGTCCATGCACAGCGCCGAGCCCAGGACCCCGGTGCCGACGTAGGGGACGCCGGCCAGCTCGAGCATCCCCTGGACGGTGCCGTCCTCGCCCAGCGGGCCGTGGATGAGGGGCATCACGACGACCTGCTGCCCGGCCACGACGGGCGCCACCGCCGGCAGCGGCTCGAGCTCGGTGCCGGCCACGGCGACGGTGCTGCCCAGCTCGCCCGACCGGCCGCTGTCGAGGAGGGCCTTGGCGTCGTCGGCGAGGAGCCAACGGCCGTCGCCGTCGATCCCGATGGGTACCACGTCGAAGCGCTCGGAGTCGATGGCGGCCAGCACGTGGGCGGCGGACACGCAGGAGACGTCGCGCTCGGCCGAGACCCCGCCGAACAGGACGACGAGGCGGGGACGGGGCGTGTCGGACATGGCCGCCGACGCTACCGCCGCGGCCCGGGCCGGGGGACCGGTGAGCCCCACCCCGTTCTCGGCACGCCTTCGGACCGCTGCGGTACGAAACCGGGCCGAGAACGGCGAGTACGGTCCGACGGGTGCGGCTCACCCTCTCCGATCTGGCCGTCGCCACCGGCGGCACCGTCACCGGCGACGCGACCACCGCGGTCGACGGGCTGGGCATCGATTCGCGGGCGCTGCCGCCCGGTGCCGGGTTCGTGGCTCTGGTCGCCGAGCGCGACGGCCACGACTTCGTCCCGGCCGCCGTCGCCCACGGTGCCGCCGCGGTGATCGCCGAGCGCCAGCTCTCGGGCGCCGAGGATCCGGGCGTCCCGGTCCTCGTCGTCGAGGACACCGCCGTCGCCCTGCTGGCCATCGGCCGGCTGGCCCGGGACCGGCTGCCCGACCGGGTCGTCGGCGTCACGGGGTCGGTGGGCAAGACGTCGACCAAGGACCTGCTGGCCGCCGTGCTCGGCGCCCGCTGGACGACGGCGGCCAGCGCCCGCTCGTTCAACAACGAGATCGGGGTCCCGCTCACGCTGGTCGGCGCCCCGCCCGACACCGGCGCCGCCGTGATCGAGATGGGAGCCCGCGGCCCGGGCCACATCGCCCTGCTGTGCGGGATCGCCCGGCCCACGGCGGCCGTGGTCACCGCCGTGGCCGACGCCCACCTGGAGATGTTCGGCACGATCGACGACGTGGCCCGGGCCAAGGGCGAGCTGGTCGAGGCCCTGCCGCCCGAGGGCGTCGCCGTGCTCAACGCCGACGACGCCCGGGTCGCGGCCATGGCCGAGCGCACGACGGCGCAGGTGCTGACCTACGGCGTCGGCCCCGCCTCGGAGGCCGACGTGCGGGCCACCGACGTCGAGCTCGACGACCTGCTCCGGCCCCGGCTGCTGCTGCGCTCGCCGTGGGGCGACGCCCCCGTCGGGCTCCAGGTCCACGGCGCCCACCAGGCGGCCAACGCCGTTGCCGCCGCGGCCTGCGCCCTCGCTCTGGGGGTCGACCTCGACGACGTCGTCGAGGCCCTCGGCACGGCGTCGATCTCGGGCATGCGGATGCAGGTCGAGCGGGCGTCGTCGGGGCTCGTCGTGGTGAACGACGCCTACAACGCCAACCCCACCTCGACGCGCGCGGCGCTCGACGCCCTCGCCGCCCTGCCGGTGACGGGTCGCAAGGTCGCGGCGCTGGGTCTCATGGCCGAGCTGGGGCCCGACGGCGACGAGCTCCACCGTCAGGTGGCCGTCTACGCCGAGGAGCGGGGCATCGATGTGGTCAGCGTCGCCGCCCCCGCCTACGGGGTGGCCGACGCCGTCCTCGACGCTCGCGCCGCCGCGGACCACCTCGCCGCCCTGGGCCCCGGCGACGCCGTGCTGGTCAAGGGCAGTCGCGTCGCCGGCCTCGAGGCCGTGGCCGAGGCCCTCCTGCGGGACCGGAGCGGGGAGTAGGGTCCGCACCGACTGCGGATGAGGTACAGGGGGGGACGCATGACGTCCAGGCGGTGGATGCGAGCAGGGGCGGCGGTCGCCGTCGCCCTGACGGCGTGGGCGCCCAGCGCCGCGGTAATGGCCGGATCGGCAGCGTCGACGGCCCCGTTGGCCGCATCGGCGGACGCCACGCCGGAGGACGGGGCCGAGCGGTGGGTGCGGGCGGCGGTGCTCGACCTGCTGGGCCGCCCCGCCACCGACCTCGAGGTGGCGACCCTGTCCGGCCGGATCGTCGCCGGGACCTCGCGCGGGGTGATCGCCAAGGAGCTGGCCCGGTCGCGGGAGTGGACGGCCTCGGTGGTGACCGACCTCTACCAGCACATCCTCGATCGCGAGCCCGACTTCGCCGGGCTGGAGTACTGGATCGGGCGCCTGCGGGGCGGTGACCGGGTCGCCTCGGTGGCCGTCTCCATCTACGGGTCGCCGGAGTACTACGCCGAGGTGGGCGGCACCTCCGGTGCCTACGTCGACGCCCTCTACCAGAGCGTGCTCGGCCGCACCGCCGAGGCCGGGGGTCGGGCCTACTGGATCGATCGGCTGGACCGTGGCACGTCCCGTTGGGTCGTGGCCCGCTCCGTGTTCCTCTCCGCCGAGGCCCGGGGCCGCCGGGTCGACGCCCTCTACCTCACGCTGCTCGGCCGGCCGGCGAGCGCCGCCGACCGCGCCTACTGGGCCGGCCGGCTCGTCCGCGAAGACGACATCGTCCTCGCCGCCCACCTGGTCGCATCGGCCGAGCACCAGGCCCGGGCCCAGACCCGGCCCGAGACGGCCGGCTACGAGCTGGATCCCGGTGACCCCGTCACCGTCGCCGTGACCCAGGGGAACTTCGTGGCCGACCCCACCGTCGGGGTCTCCGGCGACGGCGCCACCGTCGTCCACCCCCGCGACTTCTACCTCCGGGCCGACCTCGAGGCCGTCGACGTGGCGTCCGGCGGGTCCGAGACGATCGCCCAGCTGGTCACGACCGACGTCCTGTTCCCGCGGGCCATCACCAGCCGGCCCAGCGTCTCCGACGACGGGCGGTTCGTCACCCTCGGCGAGACCGCCATGTGGGGCATCCACAGCGCCCGGTTGTTCGACCGGCTCACCGGCACGGCGACCCAGCTCCTGCCCTCGGCCCCGCAGGTCTTCTCGTTCAACTCCGTGATCTCGGCCGACGGCAGCACC
>DATHEV010000482.1:0-3505 GCA_035318405.1 Iamia sp. | reverse complement strand
GCCACGGGTGGCGCCGTGCCGGTCGCCTCGTCGTACTCCGCGAGACCGACGTCGGGGAGCACCGCCGCGGTGGCCGGGTCGAGGCCACACGTGTCGTCGCTCACCACGGTGGAGCCGGTGGAGGTCACGTCGGACGCCTCGTAGCAGAGGTCGATCCCCGTCGCCTGGACCGCCGTGGCGTGCAGCGTGAGCGGCGGCGTCGGTGCCACGGGGAACTCCAGCACGGGGTGCTGGGGATCGTCCGGCTGGCCGAGGGCGATCACGGTCGAGTGCTGGATCGTGGTGGCCCCGGCGTAGACGGTGACGACACCGCCGCTGAACTCTGCCTCGGGCGAGGGGATGCGGCGCGGGTCGCCGACCAGGGTGCTGTCGGTGACGAGACCACCCTGGGCGAATGCGATGGCGCGGATGCCGCTGCGGATCGACGTCCGCTCGACGGTGACGAAGGCGTTGCCGGCGATGCCGTCGTAGGCGACGTCGATGCGGGTGTCGCGGACGATCGTGCCGTCGGGCGGCCCGGAGATGATCCCGACCCCCGGCCCGGTGATGGTGGTCCGCTCGACGACGAGGGGCCCGGCATCGTCGCCCTCCTGGCCGTTGATGGCGGCTCCTTCGCCGAGCAGGCGGAACGTGGTGTCGTGGACCCACGACCCGCCGCCGATCACGAGGGCGCTGGCCGCTCCCCGCACGGTGACCTGCGCGTCGGCCACCCCGACGGCGATGCCCCGGGCCTCGATCCACTCGCCGGTCACGGGGGCCGACACGAGCGCGATGTCGTGGAGGTCGACCGGCGCGAGGAGGGCGATGCTCCGGTCGGGGTCCGAGCAGTCGTCGGCGAGGGTGAAGCCGGCGCCGTCGACGTCGAGCAGCACCGCCCCCGCCGGTCGGCTGGGCTGCGAGGTGCAGTCGACCGTGATGTCGGCACCGAGCACGATCTCGGCCACCGTCGGGTCGGCGAAGGCGGCCCCCAGCTCGGCCGCCGTGGTGACGGTGGTGGCCGCGCTCGCCGGCATGGCCACCGCGGCACTCGCCAGCACCAGGGCGGCGACGAGCACGACCCGCACGACCCGCCTTCTTGTCATGGCCAGACCCTAGGTGCCCGTGATCGCCCTAGCTGTGACGACCGGGGACGACATCATCAGCTGCAACCGCTGGTGCTGCTGCAGCTGGGGCAGGCGTGGCAGGAGCCGGCCCGCATCATCTGGACACCGCACTGCATGCAGTAGGGGGCGTCGGACTGGCGGGGCTTGGGCGGGGCCTGGGGGGCCTCGCGGGCGGGGGCCACCTCGGCGTCGAGGACGCCGGCCCGCTCGAGCAGGCTGGGCTGGTCGCCGGGCAGCTCGCTGGTGGCCTCCTCCAGCTCCTGGGCCAGGGCCGACGCCGACGGCACCGACTTGGGGTCGGCCGGGATGTCGGAGCCCTGGTTGGTCTCGGTGACCGACTCGGCCACACCGGGGAGGGTCGGCTGGGTGCGCTCGGACACGGTGAGGATGCCGAGCTCGGCCCGCTCCTCGTAGCTGAGGTACTCGACCGCCAGCCGGCGGAACATGTAGTCGGTGAGCGACGAGGCGATCCGGATCTCGGGGTCGTCGGTCATGCCGGCCGGCTCGAACCGGGTGTTGGTGAAGGTCTCGACGTAGGCCCGCAGCGGCACGCCGTACTGGAGGCCGTAGCTGATCGAGATGGCGAAGGCGTCCATGATCCCGGCGAGGGTCGAGCCCTGCTTGGAGATGCGGACGAAGATCTCGCCCGGACGGCCGTCCTCGTACTCGCCGACCATGATGAAGCCCTTGCAGTCCGCCACGCGGAACTCGAAGGTCTTCGAGGAGCGGGACCGGGGGAGCTTGCGCCGCACCGGCTCCTTGACGGTGACGACCTTCTCGACGATCCGCTCGACGACCTTCTCGACCGGCTCGGCGGCCGGTGCATCCTCGACCACGTCCTTCTTGGTCATGTTGAGGGGCTGGGCCACCTTGCAGCCGTCGCGGTAGATGGCGATGGCCTTGACGCCCATCCGCCAGGCGTCGATGTGGAGCTGCTCGACCTCCTCGACCGTCACCTCGGTGGGCATGTTCACCGTCTTCGAGATGGCGCCGGAGATGAAGGGCTGGACCGCCGCCATCATCTCCACGTGCCCGGAGTAGTGGATCGGGTTGTCGCCCATCGAGCAGGCGAACACCGGCAGGTGCTCGGCCTTGAGGGCGGGGGCGCCGACGATCGACTTCTCGGCGTCGATGTAGGCGACGATGGCGTCGATCTCCGCCGGCGTGTAGCCGAGGTTGCGCAGCGCCCGGGGGACCGTCTGGTTGACGATCGACATGGTGCCGCCGCCGTGGAGCGTCTTGGTCTTGGCCAAGCCGAGATCGGGCTCGATGCCGGTGGTGTCGCAGTCCATCATCAGCCCGATGGTGCCGGTGGGGGCCAGCACCGAGGCCTGGGCGTTGCGGACGCCGAACTGGGCCGCCAGCTCGCAGGCCTCGTCCCAGCTCTGCTGGGCGGCACCGAGGATCTCGGACGGGACCAGCTCCTCGTCGATGGAGGCCGCCGCCGTGCGGTGCATGTCGAGGACCTTGAGCATGTGCTCGGAGTTCTCGGCGAAGCCCGAGAACGGGCCCATCCGGGCCGCGGTGCGGGCCGAGATCTCGTAGGCGTGACCGGTCATCAGGGCGGTGATGGCCCCGGCCCAGGCCCGGCCGGCATCGGAGTCGTAGGCGGCGCCGGTGGCCATGAGCAGGGCGCCGAGGTTGGCGTAGCCCAGGCCCAGCTGGCGGAACTTGCGGCTGTTGTCGCCGATGGCCTGCGTCGGGTAGTCGGCCCGGCCGACGAGGATCTCCTGGCCGGTGAACATGACGGCGCACGCCTGCTTGAACCCGTCGACGTCGAAGGTGTCGTCGTCGCCCAGGAACTCGAGCAGGTTGATCGAGGCCAGGTTGCAGGCCGAATCGTCGATGTGCATGTACTCGCTGCACGGGTTGGACCCGTTGATCCGGCCGGTGGTGGCGGCGGTGTGCCAGCGGTTGATGGTGGTGTCGAACTGCATGCCCGGATCGGCGCACTCCCAGGCCGCCTTCGAGATCTGGCGCATGAGGTCGCGGGCCCGGACGGTCTGGATGACCTCGCCGGTGGTGACGGCGGTGAGGTGCCAGTCGGCGTCGTCGACGACGGCCTGCATGAACTCGTCGGTGACCCGGACCGAGTTGTTGGCGTTCTGGTACTGGATCGAGGGCCGGTCGCGCCCGTCGAGGCCCATCTCGAAGCCCGCCTCCTCGAGGACGCGCATCTTGACCTCCTCGTGCTGCTTGCACCAGATGAACTCCTCGATGTCGGGGTGCGACACGTCGAGGATGACCATCTTGGCGGCGCGGCGGGTCTTGCCCCCGCTCTTGATCGTGCCGGCCGAGGCATCGGCGCCCCGCATGAAGCTCACCGGACCCGAGGCGGTGCCGCCGCCCTTGAGGTGCTCCTTCGAGGAGCGGATGCGGAAGAGGTTGATGCCCGAGCCCGA
>DATHEV010000481.1:0-2213 GCA_035318405.1 Iamia sp. | reverse complement strand
CGGCGACGCGACCTACCCCTCGGACGCAGCCCGCCCGCGCAGCCCCCGTCGCCGGTTCAGCACCCGGTCGCGCAGGCCCCACCAGGCGACGAGCCGCAGGCCCTCGCCCACGATGCTGAGGGACATCTTCGAGGTGCCCCGGACCCGATCGCGGAAGGTGATGGGGACCTCGACGACCCGGTGCCCGTTGCGGATCAGGGAGTACACCATCTCGATCTGGAAGCCGTAGCCGTAGCTGGTGATGGCGGCGAGGTCGAGGCTGCGCAGGGCCTCGGCGGTGTAGGCCCGGAACCCGGCGGTGGCGTCCTTGACCTTGATGCCCAGCGCGGCCGACACGTAGAGGTTGCCGGCCCGCGAGAGCGCCAGCCGGCGGCGCGGCCATCCGGGCACGGCCCCCCCGGGCACGTAGCGGCTCCCGATCGCCAGGTCGGCGCCGTCCTCGACCGCAGCCAGCAGGTCGGGCAGGGACTCGGGGTCGTGGGACAGGTCGGCGTCCATCTCGACCAGGACGGTGAAGCCCCGCTCGAGACCCCAGGCGAACCCGGCGCGGTAGGCGGGCCCCAACCCGCCCTTCTCGGCCCGGCGCAGGACGTCGACCAGGCCGACCTCGGCCCCGGCGGCCTCGGCCAGGTCGGCGGTGCCGTCGGGGCTGTTGTCATCGACGACCAGGACGTGGGCGTCGGGCACGGCGGTGCGGACCCGGCCGATGACGTCGGCGATGTTCTCGGCCTCGTCGTAGGTCGGGATGATCACCAGCACGGGCACGGCGGGCAACCTTAGGAGGCAGCCGCCGACGGTCCCCACATGCCCCACTCGGTGCCAGGCACCGAGTGTCCGGGTCCGCCACTCGGTGCCAGGCACCGAGTGACCACGGCCGGGCGAGGCGCGTCTCCGGCTGCGTGGGCGGCGGGCGCCACCACTACCGTCGGGCGGGCATGCCCGCCGCCTCCGCGACCCCTCCCGCCCGGCCGTCCGGGGCGTCCCCGCTGCCCTCGGCCGCGCCCTCCACCGGGGCGCGGGCCCTGGCGGTGCTGGCGATCGTGGTGGCCGGCATCTGCGGCGGCCTGATCGGCTACGGCATCGTCGACCTCCAGGCCTCGGCCGACGCCCCCGAGGGCGCCGAGACCGGGGGCGGCCTCGGGCCGGTGGTGGGCGGCGTGATCGGCGCGGTCGTCGCCGCCGTCGGGGTGGCCGTCGTCGCCGTCCTGGTCCTGCGGGCCATGACCGAGTGGAAGACGATCGAGGAGCGGGCCCGGGCCGAGGGCCGCGAGCCACCGCCGTCCCGCAACGTCAGCGGCCGACGGACGTGAGGTGAGCGAGCCCACCCCGGCTGCGCTCCGCGACCTGGCCCTGCGGGTCGCGACCGAGGCCGCCGTCCGCGTCGGGGCCCGCGCCGGTGCCCGTGACCTGCGGATCACCACCAAGTCGACGGTCACCGACCCCGTCACCGAGGTCGACCAGGAGGTCGAGGCCCTCGTCGTCTCCTCGCTGCTCGCCGTCCGCCCCGACGACGGCCTGCTCGGCGAGGAGGGCGCCTCCCGGCCCGGTACCTCCGGCGTCCGCTGGATCATCGACCCGATCGACGGCACCGTGAACTTCATGTACGGCATCCCCGGCTGCAACGTGTCGATCGCCGCCGAGGTCGACGGCGTGGTCGTCGCCGGTGTGGTGATCGACCCGCTCCACGGCGACACCTTCGCCGCCGCCCGGGGCGAGGGGGCCACCCGCAACGGCCACCCCATCGGCTGCACCGGTGTCGCCGACCTGGGCCTCGCCCTGGTGGGCACCGGCTTCGGCTACGAACCGGGAGAGCGGACCCGCCAGGCCGCCGTCCTGGCCCACGTCCTCCCCCGCGTCCGGGACATCCGCCGGGTGGGCGCCGCCGCCATCGACCTGTGCTGGGTCGCCTGCGGGCGCCTCGACGGCTACTACGAGCGCAACCTCAAGGCCTGGGACTGGGCGGCCGGCGGCCTGATCGCCGAGGAGGCCGGCGCGACCGTCGGCACCGTCGGTGACCGTGCCCTCCCCGACGCCCTCCCGCAGGCCACCGTGGTGGCCTCGGGGCCGGCCCTGTTCGCGCCGCTGCGCGGCCTCCTCACCGACGCCGGGGAGCTCCCCTAGCAGGGTGCGGAAATAGTCCTCGTTGGTGCTCGCGATCGTTGGCGGGCTGGGGTAGACCGCGGGGATGCGCGGCAAGCCTGACCAGCAGCTGG
>DATHEV010000480.1:0-5596 GCA_035318405.1 Iamia sp. | reverse complement strand
CCGTCGCCGCCCACCCCCTCGCTCCTGACTCGCCGTCACGTCCTGGTCGCGGGCGCCGCCGTGGGCACCACCGTCGCCCTGCGCGGCCTGCCCGCCCTGGGCCAGACCGAGGACGGCTCCACCTCGTCGTCGAGCACGTCGAGCACCACCTCCACCTCGACCACCACGACGTCGACCACCACCACCACGACCGCGCCCCCGACCACCACCGCCCCCCCGGGCACCACCGCCCCCCCGGGCACGACGGCGCCACCGGCGACGACGGCGCCGACCGAACCGGTGCACCCGCCCGAGCCGCGGCTGGCGCCCCAGACCCGCGGCTACGACACCCTCCTGCCCGACAGCCCGGACAAGGGCATCATGTGGCCGCTCCTCGGCCGGCCCAACACCTCGGCCACCTGGACCGACACCTATGGCGCCCCGCGCACCGGGCACCGCCACCAGGGTCAGGACCTGCTCGCCCCGCAGATGACGAAGATCCTCTCGGTGTGCGACGGCACGATCGTCGAGTTCCGCCACCGATCCGCCGGCAACTCGGTGTGGATCCGGGGCGACGACGGCTGGTTCTACGCCTACCTCCACATCAACGACGAGCGACCCGGCTCCCACACCACCGACAACAAGCCCGAGCACGCCTGGGCGCCGTCGCTCCGCCAGTACGTCGGCAACGAGACCGCGGCCCGGGGCCATCGGGTCCGCCAGGGAGAGTTCATCGCCTACGTCGGCGACAGCGGCAACGCCGAGCCGACCTACCACCTCCACTTCGAGATCCGGAAGCCGGCGACCGGCAGCTTCAGCAGCGAGACCCAGCGGATGTGGTCGTCGCCGTCGGTCAACCCGCGCGAATCCCTCCGCCACGCCAAGGCGGCCAAGGAGCGCGTTCCCGTCCCGCCCGAGGCCTTCCGCCCCTGGAACAGCTCGCGAGCGTTCATCATCGCCCAGTACCGCGACTTCCTGGGCCGTGAGCCCTCCGAGGCCGACATCGCCTACTACGGCGAGATGCTCGACTACGGCGCCAAGACGCCGGACTGGCTGATGCAGTACTTCCTGGAGTCCGCCGAGGGCGACGGCAAGACCCAGTGCATCGCCCGGCTCTACCAGGCCTTCTACAAGCGCCTCCCCGACACCGCCGGCTTCATGTACTGGCTGGATGCCCGGCGCAGCGGCAAGTGGAGCGTCTACCGGATCGCCGAGCAGTTCTCGCGGGCGCCCGAGTTCGTCGACATGTACGGCACGCTCGACAACGCCGGCTACGTCGACCTGGTGTATCGAAACGTCCTGGGTCGCACCCCCGACGCCGCCGGCAAGCAGTACTGGATCGACCAGCTCGAGGCCGGGGTCACCCGGGGCAAGGTCATGACCGGCTTCAGCGAGTCACCCGAGTACAAGACGGCCCAGGCCCACAAGATGGACGTCGTCGGCTGCTACGGCGTCATGTACAACCGGGTCCCCAGCTCCTCCGAGCTGACGGCGTGGAAGCGGCACCTCGACGAGGGCAGGTCGTCCCGGGACATGATCGTCATGCTCCGGATGGACGACGAGTACACCGCCGCCGCCGACGTCTGAGGCCCTTGGAGGGCCGCCGGGCCGGCTGCGAGGATGCCGGCCATGGCCGCTCCCACCCCTCCGCCCGCCGATCCCGATCTCGTCACCGAGGCCGTCGAGCTGGCCCGTGCCGCGGGTGACGCCACCCTGCGCTGGTTCCGCCACGCCGACCTGACCGTCGACCGCAAGGGCGACGGCACACCGGTCACCCAGGCCGACCGCGAGGCCGAGCGCCTGATCCGCTCCGAGCTGGCGGTGCGCCACCCCGACGACGGCGTGCTGGGCGAGGAGGAGGCCGAGACCCCGGGCACCAGCGGGCGGCGCTGGATCCTCGACCCCATCGACGGCACCAAGGCCTTCACCCACGGCGTGCCGCTCTACAGCAACCTGCTGGCCGTCGAGGACGAGCACGGCATCGCCGTGGGCGTGATCAACATCCCGGCGCTGGGCGAGACGGTGTGGGCCGGGCGGGGGCGGGGCTGCCACCTCAACGGCGAGCCGACCCGGGTCAGCGCGGTGGCGTCGATCGAGGAGGCGTTCGTCAGCACCAGCGGCTTCTCGCCGTGGTCCGACGAGGCCCTGCTCGCCCTCCAGCACACCGACGCCCACCTGCGCACCTGGGGCGACGGCTACGGCTACGTGCTGGTCGCCACCGGCCGGCTCGAGGCCATGATCGACCCCGTGGCCGAGCTCTACGACCTGGCTCCGATGCCCGTGATCCTGGCCGAGGCCGGTGGCCGGTTCACCTCCCTCGACGGTGAGGACGGCCCCGGCCACGGCAGCGGCATCGCCACCAACGGCCTGCTCCACGAGTCCCTGCTCGCCACCCTGGGCGGGGCCGCGGCGGCCGCCCGCCCCGACGTCCCCCCGGGCTGAACCGGGCGACTCCGGGCCGACACGAAGCCGGGCCGGGGGGAACCGCCGCCCGCCCGGCGACGACCGGAACCCCTGTGACCCTGCACCCGACCCCGGCCCGGGCGGCGCCAGCCGCCACAATGGCCTCCGTGCACCTTCGCTCGTCCCGTGTTCGGCGTGCCCGGCGGCTGGCCGTCGCCGGCGCCGTGGCCCTCGGGTTCGTGGTCCTGACCGCCTCCCCCGCCGCCGCCGACCCGCCCGGCCCCACCGACTACCGCTCGGAGATCGACGAGATCGTCCCGCAGACCGAGGGCTTCTCCGCCTCGATCGTGGGCGGCGACGGCTTCCTGCTCCTGGAGGTCGACGCCGGCACCACGGTCGAGGTCCCGGGCTACTCGGGCGAGCCGTACCTGCGCTTCCGCGACGACGGCGTGGTCGAGGAGAACCAGGCGTCGGCCGCGACCTACCTCAACGAGTCGCGCACCCGGACCGACGCCGACCGTGACTACGACCCCGAGGCCGAGCCCGAGTGGCGCCAGGTGGCCGACGACGGTCGGTGGGCCTGGCACGACCACCGCATCCACTTCATGGGCGGCAGCCTGTCCGACGAGGCCCGAGGGCAGCACCAGGCCGGCGTCGCCTGGGAGGTGCCGGTCCGCGTCGACGGCGAGGACGTCATCATCACCGGCGACTATCGCCTGCTCGACGCCCCCTCGCCGCTCCCCTGGCTCGCCCTGGCCCTCGTCCTGGCCATCGCCGTGGCCCTCGGGCTGGGCCGGCTCCTGACCCCCCTTCCCGCCGCCGGCGTCACCCTCCTGCTGGCGGGGATCGGCGGGGTGGTGACCGGCATGGCCCAACGGGGCGAGAGCCCACCGGGCGCGCCGACCTCGCCCCTGGTCGTCATCCTCCCCGCCATCGCCGTGGTCGCCGGGCTCATCGTCGTCATCCAGCGGGGTCGGGTGCTCCGCGCCATCGCCGCCCTCGCCGGGGCGGCCGCCCTCGGGGGCTGGGCCGTCGTGCGCATCCAGGTCCTGTGGAAGGCCATCCTCCCGACGTCGCTGCCGGCCGGCACCGACCGTCTGCTCACCGCCGTGGCCCTCGGAGCCGCGGCCGGAGCCGCCGCCCTGGTGGTCCGCTCGGGCGCCCTCACCCCCGACCTCGACGACCCCGACGAGACCTCCACACCCGCCGAGGCCGCAGAGAGCGCGTGAATCTGGTCCTTTTGGACCAGAACCTCACTCTCAGTGCTCAACGCTCGACCGACCGCGCCGATGGAGGTCCGTGCCGGACTCAGGGGACACCAATCCGGTGGAGCAGCTGGTGGAGGTGCTCCAGAAGGAGCGGGATCGCCTCGAGCAGCTCCGGTACCGGTTCGTCGCCCTCGAGCTGCTGCTCGTCGCCCGTGAGGTCCGCTTCTGGGGCTGGGCCCTCCAGGACCTGAACCGGGCCCGGCTGCGGGTGCGGGAGACCGACCTGATGCGGGCCGCCACCGTCGGCACCATGGACGTCCTCGGCGCCCGGGGCGGGGTGGCCTCGCTGCGGGAGGTGGCGTTGGCGACGCCGGTGCCGTGGGCCGGCATCTTGCGCGACCACCACGACAGCCTCTCGACGCTGGTCACCGAGATCGAGCTCCACGCCCACCGGATCGCCGAGGAGGGCCGCGCCTGCCTGTCCGAGCTGGCCCGCACCGGCACCGTCGGGATCCCCGGTGCCCCGGCCGAGGTGTCGCGCGTGCTGGTGGGCCGGACCGACGGTGGCGCCGAGGCCCCCGCCCCCCTGCCGGCGCCCGATCCGGCGACCCGGCTCCGCGCCCCGGGCCAGGCCGACGATCTCGACCCGGTCAGCATCGAGTGCCTCCTGAGCGACCTGATCGCCGGCGGCGGGCGGATGCGCATCCCCGCCCTCCTCGCCTTCCTCCGCTGAGTGCGGCGGGAACCAGACGACGCGTGCGCGCGAACCCACAGGTCTCCCGCGGGAGCCCGGCGCAGCCGCAGGGGGTGCGGGGGGTCTCCCCCCGCAGAGGAGCGGTGTCGCCGAGGAACGAGGCGTCCCGCTCCGGGAGGACCTTCAGCGCCGAGCGCAGCGAGGCACGGACAGTTCGAGGAACGGAGTGAGCGCCAGCGAACGAGTGACGAGACCTAGTGCAGCGCGACGGCGGTGAGGCGATCGCCCCAGTCGCTCGCCCCGCCGATGGCGTCGGCGTAGCCGGCCTTGCGGCGGGCGACCCGGCCGGCGGGCTCGTCGGCGGGAGCCGGCTCGTACTGGGCCTCGATGCCGTCGCGCAGCATGGCGAGGGCCTCGGAGCGGAGCTGGGAGATCCGCGACTCGGTCACACCGAGCAGCTGGGCCAGGTCCTGGGACTTCCGACCCTCGAGGAAGTAGCCCACGATGACCAGGCGGTGACGCTCGGGCAGCAGGTGCACGGCGTCCCGGAGATAGGCGTGGAGCTCACGGCTCTCGAGCTCCTCGGAGGGCTCCTTGGTGTGGTCGTCGGCGAGGACGTCGACCAGGGTCAGCTCCTCGTCGTCGTCGGCCACCTCGTACTCGAGGGCGAGGACGACCGAGCGGAACATGCGGTCCTGGAGGCGGCGCAGCTCGTCGGGCTCCATGCCCAGGGCCTCGGCCTTCTCGTGGGCGTTGGGCACCCGGCCGAGCTTGGTGGCGAGCTGCTGCTCGACCTGCTCGAGCTTGCGAGCCAGGGTGCGGACCGAGCGGGGAGCCCAGTCGGCGGCGCGCACGGCGTCGAGGATCGCGCCCCGGATGCGCTGGGCGGCGAAGCGGTCGAAGGGCACGCCCCGCGACTCGTCGTAGCGGCGGGCCGCCTCGACCAGGCCCAGGGCGCCGGCCGTGGCCAGCTCCTCGCGGTCGACATGCCGGGGGAAGTGCACCGCGACCTGGAAGACGACGTGGCGCACCAGCGGAAGGTGCTCCTCGATCAGGCGGTGAACTTCAGTTTCCGTGACGGCGGGCATGTGCCCCTCCATGATTCCGTGGTCTCATCCCGGACCTTCGTTCGGTCCCCCCGCAGTGGCTTTGAGCATTGACCATGCAAATGGGTCGAATGGCCCACTCGCATCGTCGCCTCAGCGGTCTATTGAGCACTGTACGTGGTGGGACTACCACCGAACAAGGCTGTACACACAGAATGAGTCGGACGGCCCACCAGGGACGCGACGCGCTCGGCAGTCACCCGACC
>DATHEV010000479.1:0-5330 GCA_035318405.1 Iamia sp. | reverse complement strand
GTTGGGGCCGATCAGCCGGATCCCGAGCCGCCGGGCCTGGTCGACCAGGTCCCGCTCGCGGCGGGCCCCGTCGGCCCCCGTCTCGGCGAAGCCGGCGGAGATGACCACGAGGCCCTGCACCCGCTTGCGGCCGCACTGCTCGACCACCTCGGCCACCTGATCGGCCGGCACCACCACGACGGCGAGGTCGATCTCGTCGGGCACGTCGAGGATCGACGGGTGGGCCCGGACGCTGGCCACCACGTCGGCCTCGGGGTTGACCGGGTAGACGGGGCCCTCGAGCTCGCCGGCCAGCAGCCGGCGGAACACGGCCTGGCCCAGGCTGTCGGGCCGGCGGGACGCCCCGATCACGGCCACCGACCGGGGGGCGAGGATCCGGGCCACCGACTGGGCCTCGGCCCGCTGGGCCCGCTCGGCCATCTTGGCCATGGCCTCGTCGGTGGGCTCGATGGGGAACTCGACCTCGATGACGCCGTCGCTGAACCGGGTCGTGACGATGAAGCCGACCTGCTTGAAGACGCCGAGCATGCGCCGGTTGGTCGGCAGCACCTGGGCGTTGAAGCCGGTGATGCCCGCCTCCCGGGCGGCGGCGGCGAGGTACTCCAGCAGCACGGTGGCCATGCCCCGGCCGGCGTGGAGGTCGTCGGTGAAGAAGGCGACCTCGGCCACCGTCTGGGCCGGGTAGCGGTCGTAGCGGGCGACGCCGACCATCTCGTCGTTGATCAGGCCGACGAAGGCCATGCGATCGACGCCGTCGACGCTGGTCAGCCGCTCGACGTCGGTGGCGCTCAGCCGGGGCCGGGGGCTGAAGTAGCGGAAGTAGATGCTCTCGGGCGACTGGCGCTCGTGGAACGTGAGGAGGCGCTCGCCGTCGTCGGGCCGGATGGGCCGGACGTGCATGGTGCCGCCGTCGGAGAGGACGACGTCGGCCTCCCACTGCACCACGTCGTCGGCCACCTCTGCGAGGGTACGCGCTCTGACCGGCTCTGCTAGACGGGCGCCGTGCGCCGTCGCCCCCTCCACACCGACCTCGACCTCGAGCCGGTCTGGCGGGACCTCGAGCTGCCCCGCTCGTTCCCGCCCGCCGTCGAGGCGGCCGCCGCGGCCGCGGTCGACGGCATCGACGCCGCCGACCGGCGTGACGCCACCGACGTCGAGCTCGTCACCGTCGACCCGCCCGGGGCCATGGACCTCGACCAGGCCCTCCACATCGGGCCACGCGCCGACGGCGGCTGGATCGTGCACTACGCCATCGCCGACCTCGCCGCCTTCGTCGTCGCCGGCGACGCCGTCGACGTCGAGGCCCGGCTCCGGGGCGAGACCCTCTACCTGCCCGACGGCCGGGTGCCCCTCCACCCGCCGGTGCTGAGCGAGGGGGCGGCCAGCCTGTTGCCCGGCGAGGTGCGGCCGGCGGTGCTGTGGCGCATCGAGATCGACGGCGAGGGCGAGCAGGTCGGTGTGCACGTCGAGCGGGCCACGGTGCGCAGCCGCAGCCGCCACGCCTACGTCGACCTCCAGGCCGCGCTCGATGCCGGCACCGCGCCCGAGGCCGCTCGTCTCCTGCCGGCGCTGGGGGCGGCGCGGGTCGCCCGGGCCCGCCGCGAGGGGGCCATCGAGCTGGGCCTGCCCAGCCAGGAGGTGGTCCACCGCGACGACGGGTCGTGGACCATCGAGCACCGGGCGCCGCTTCCGGTCGAGACCTGGAACGCCCAGGTGTCGCTGCTGACCGGCATGGCCGCCGCCGGCCTGATGCTCGACGCCGGGGTCGGGCTCCTCCGGACGCTGCCCGAGCCCGACGCCCACACGGTGCGCAAGCTCCGCCGCGCCGCCCCCGCCCTCGGTGTCGAGTGGCCCGAGGGGATGCGGCCGGGTGAGATCCTCGCCGACCTCGACGCCCGCCAGCCCCGCCACGCCGCCTTCCTCGACCTGGCCGCCGAGCTGCTCCGGGGCGCCGGGTCCACGCCGTTCGACGGTGCTCCGCCGGCCGAGCCCGGTCACGCCGGCGTCGGTGCGCCCTACGCCCACGTCACCGCCCCGATCCGCCGGCTGGGCGACCGCTTCGCCACCGAGGTGTGCCTGGCCGTCGCCGCCGGGCGCGCCGTTCCCGACTGGGTGCGCGAGGCGCTGCCCCTGCTCCCCGACCTGCTGGCCCAGAGCGGGCGACGGGCCAAGGCCGTCGAGCGGGCCGCCGTCGACCACGTCGAGGCCTGGCTGCTGGCCGACCGGGTGGGCGAGACCTTCGACGCCGCCGTCGTCGAGCACGACCCCGAGCGCGACCGCAGCACCGTCGTCATCGACGACCCGGCCGTCCGGGCCCGCTGCGACGGCCGGCCGGCCCTCGGCGAGCGCACCCTCGTCCGCCTCGTCCAGGCCGACCTCCCCACCCGCACCGTCCGCTTCACCCCCGCCTGAAGCCGAACTTTGTGCGAGATGGGCCGTGGCACGGTCGATGTCGCACAAAGTTCGATGGGGTGACCGGCGACCACGGGGGTGGCGGCCCCGGCCCGGGTGCGGGATCGGGGCGGGCCGCGTCGGTAGCCTCGCTTCGTGCTCGACCTCCTCGTCATCGTCGCCGGCTTCGCCGTCGGGGCCCTGGCGATCGTCGGCGTCAACGGCCTCCGCCGGGGCTCGCGGCCCGTGCCCGTCGTGGCCGACCGGGGCGCCCGCTCCCGCCCGGCCCCACCGTCTCGCCCCTACCAGCAGCCGCAGCCCGGCGCCGGCTCGGCCGCCGCTGACCACGGGATCAAGGTCAACCACCCGGGCGTGGTGGCGCCGCCCCCACCGCCGCCCCGCCCGACCGTGGCGCCCGCCGACGGCGCCACCGCCGTCGCCTCGGGACCGACCCTGGCCAAGCGGCCCGATCCCACCCGCGCCGGCGGGGGCGGGGCCCGCCTCCAGGTCGAGGACGGATCCGGCGGTGCCGACCTGCGGGACCAGCCCGTCACCCTGGGCCGGGGCGCCGATCAGATCCTGCGCATCAAGGACACGCGGGCCAGCCGGGCCCACGCCGTCGTGCGCCGCCGGTCCAAGGGCCGCGAGGGCTGGGAGCTCGAGGACCAGGGCTCGGCCAACGGCACCGAGCTCAACGGGCACCGCATCCCCGACGGCCGCATCGCCCCCCTCCGCGACGGCGACCGCATCGGCATCGGCAGCACCGTCATCGTCTACTCCGAGGGCCCCTCCGCCCCGCCCCCGCCGAGCGTCGGACCCGACCCCGAGGCCACGAGGATCGCGCCGTCGTGAACGAGCGCAGCGAGCGAACCAGACAGCACAGCTCGGTCTTCGACGGCGGAGCGAGCGCAGCGAGTGGAGCCGTCGTCGGTCATCGGTGCCCCGTCCTCGCCGAGATCGTGAGCCCACTCCCGGGGCCGAGGTCGCACCGATGACGATCCTCGTGATCCTGTTCGTCATCGGGCTGTTCACCGGGGTGGCGGCGGCCGTCAGCCTGTCGCTGTTCGCCGGGAAGCGGGTCGTCCGGGCCGACGGGCGGCCCACCCGCAAGCGCGGGCCGCTGCGCATCCTGATGGGCCTGGTCGGGATCGGGATCACCCTGATGCTCGTGGCCGTCGAGGGAGGTTGGGTCTACGCCAACGCCCAGTTCGACAAGATCGAGCGGGTCGACGTCGATGTCGACGGCGACAGCGTCCTGGCCGGATCGCAGGGCGGCACCAACTACCTGCTGGTCGGCACCGACAACCGCGAGGGCCAGTCGGGCAACCGGTCCGACACCATCCTCGTGCTGCGCACCGGCGACGGCCCGGCCCGCCTCCTGTCGATCCCCCGCGACCTGCGGGTGCCCCTGCCCTCGCAGGGCGGGAACGAGACCCGCATCAACGCCGCCTACAACGACGGGCCGGTGGCCCTCATCCGCGCCGTCCAGGAGTCGGTCGGGATCCCCATCGACCGCTACATCGAGATCAACTTCGTCAGCTTCGCCGGCCTGGTCGACGCCCTCGGTGGGGTCACGATCAACTTCCCGAACCCCGCCATCGACACCCACTCAGGGCTCAACGTCGAGCAGTCGGGCGACGTCGAGCTGCAAGGCGACCAGGCTCTGGCCTACGTCCGCAGCCGCTTCTACCAGGAGGTCATCGACGGCGAGGTCCAACCCGCCGACGGCCTCGCCGACCTCAGTCGCATCCAGCGCCAGCAGACCTTCCTCCGGGCCGTCCTGTCCGAGGCGGGTTCGAGCCGCAACCCGCTGCACCTGGCCCGCATCGGCGACGCCCTCGTGGGCGGGCTGCGGATCGACAACCACATGCAGCTGGCCGACGCGCTGGCCTTCGCCTGGAACATGGGCCGCCTCGACCCGGTCCAGACCGAGCTCCCGGTCAGCTTCATCCAGGGCAGCGGCGAGGTCGCCCTCGCCCCCGAGGCCCAGGCGGTCATCCAGGACTTCGCCACCTGACCAGCCGATCTCCCTCGCATCTGCGAGGTAAGGTCGTCCGATGCCCTCGCTCACGCCCACCCAGGTGGCGGAGCTGGCCGGGGTCAGCGCCGACACCGTGCGCCGCTGGACCGACGACGGCCGGCTCGCCACCACCCGCGACACCCGTGGCCACCGTCTGATCGACGGCGCCGACCTGGCCGCCTTCCTGGTCGTCCTGGCGGGCGAGCAGAAGGCGACCACCGGGCTCTCGGCCCGCAACCGCTTCCGGGGCATCGTCACCCGGGTCGTGAGCGACGGCGTGGCCGCCACGGTCGAGATCCAGGCCGGGCCGCACCGCATCGTGTCGCTCATCACCGCCGAGGCCGTCGAGGAGCTGGGCCTGGTCCCCGGCGTCCTGGCCGACGCCGCCGTGAAGGCCACCGACGTCCTCGTGGACCTGGCCCGATGAGGCGGCTCGCGATCCTCGTCCTGGTGGCCGCACTGGCCGCCGTCGCGTGTGGGGGCGACGACGACGGCTCCTCCACGGAGGCCACCGAGCCGGCGGCCGAGGGGATCGAGGGGGTCGAGGGGACGATCACCGTCTTCGCCGCCGCCTCGCTCACCGACGTGTTCGAGGAGCTGGGTCCGGCCTTCGAGGAGGCCAACCCCGACGCCACCGTCGAGTTCAGCTTCGGCCCGTCGTCGGGCCTGGTCACCCAGATCACCGAGGGCGCCCCGGCCGACGTCATCGCCACCGCCGCCACCTCCAACATGGAGGACCTGGTCGCAGCCGATGCCCTCGACGGCGTGCCCACCGAGTTCGCCACCAACTTCCTCGAGCTGGCCGTGCCGACCGGCAACCCCGGCGATGTCGACGGTCTCGACGACCTGGCCGACGAGGACCTCGTGGTCGGGCTGTGCAACGAGGAGGTCCCCTGCGGCCGCTTCGCCCGCGAGGCGC
>DATHEV010000478.1:0-2950 GCA_035318405.1 Iamia sp. | reverse complement strand
CGGCGGCGAGTTCGGCGACCTACGTGGTCACTTCACCGCCCTCCCGTACCAGATCGCGGCGTGGACCAAGCTCCCGTCGGACACGTGGGACGGCAACCTCAACGCCGTCATCGTCGTGACCCTCGTCGTGATCCTCGGCATCAACGGCGTCGGCATCTACCTCCGCAATCGCTACGAGAAGAAGACCAGGTGACCCCGTGTCCTCGACCCAACGACCTCTCGCCACCGGGACCCCGACCATGACCAGCACCCCCGACCTCGACAAGGGCGCCCCGACACCCGAGCCGTCCGCCGTCCCGGCCGGGAACGCCGACGGGGCCACGGTCTTCGACGTCGACGACCTGTCCGTCTACTACGGCGACTTCCGGGCCGTGCGCAACGTCCAGCTCGACATCAAGGAGCACGAGGTCACCGCCTTCATCGGCCCCTCGGGCTGCGGCAAGACCACGGTGCTGCGCTGCTTCAACCGGATGAACGACCTCATCGAGATCGCCCGGGTCGACGGCAAGCTCTTCTACCACGGCGTCGATCTCTACGACCGCCAGGTGAACCCGGTCGAGGTGCGGCGCCGGATCGGGATGGTCTTCCAGAAGCCCAACCCGTTCCCCAAGTCGATCTACGACAACGTGGCCTACGGCCCCCGCACCGCCGGCATCGCCAAGAAGGGGCCCGCCCTCGACGAGATCGTCGAGCGCAGCCTCCGCCAGGCCGCCCTGTGGGACGAGGTCAAGGACCGACTCAAGGCGTCCGGGCTCGGCCTGTCCGGTGGCCAGCAGCAGCGGCTGTGCATCGCCCGCGCCCTGGCCACCAACCCCGAGGTCATCCTCATGGACGAGCCCTGCTCGGCCCTCGACCCGATCGCCACCGGGCGCATCGAGGACCTCATGGAGGAGATCAAGGCCCAGTACACGATCATCATCGTGACCCACAACATGCAGCAGGCCGCCCGGGTCAGCGACCGCTGCGCCTTCTTCACCACCGAGGTCAACGAGACCAGCGACACCCGCACCGGGGTGCTGGTCGAGTTCGACGCCACCGAGACCATGTTCTCCAACCCCTCCGACGAGCGGACCGAGAACTACGTCACCGGCCGGTTCGGCTGACGATGGCGACGTCGGAGGGGCCCGTGCGCCAGGCGTTCGCGGCCGAGCTGGAACAGCTCCGGCTCCAGGTCGAGCTGATGGGCGTCCGGGTGGACGAGAACCTCGAGCGCACCCGTGAGGTGCTCCGCACCGGCGATGTCGACCTGGCTCTCGTCACGGTCGAGGCCGACGACCTGATCGACGCCATGAACGTCTCGCTCACCGAGCGCTGCTACGACCTGCTGTCCCGCGAGAGCCCGGTGGCCGGCGACCTCCGCTTCGTCGTCTCGGTGCTCCGGGTCCTGTCCGAGCTCGAGCGGATCGGCGACCTCGCCCTCCGGGTGGTGAAGCTGGCCCCGGACTGGGAGCTGCTCCACGGCCACCCCGAGACCTTCGAGATCCTCGTCTCGATGGCCGAGACCGCGGTCGAGCAGTACCGCACCGCCCTGCGGGCCTGGTCGTCCCAGGACCTGAGGCTGGCGGCCGAGCTGGCCGACACCCGGCCCATGGAGGCGTTCACCGAGCGCTTCAGCCGCGAGCTGCTGGGGATCGAGGGACCCGACGCCGTGCTGGCGGCGGTGCGTACGCTGGTGGCGGGCCGGTCGCTCGACCGCATCGCCGACCACGCCGCCATCATCGGGGCGCGCATCCGCTACCTGATCACCGGCGATCCGGCCCATCTGACCGCCGAGATCCGGTGATGGCCGACAGCGAGGGGAACGGCGTGCAGACCCGCCGGACATACCACCAGCAGCTCGAATCGATCAAGGGCGACCTCGTCAAGATGGCCGCCATGGTCACCGAGGGCATCCCCCGGGCGACGCAGGTCCTGCTCGACCACGACCTGGGCGGGGCCCAGGCGATCATCGACGGCGACGACCCGCTCGACGCCCTGTCCCTCGAGACCGAGGAGCAGGCCTACGCCGTCTTCGCCCTCCAGCAGCCGATGGCGGGCGACCTGCGCGGCCTCATCACGGCGGTCCGCATGGTCAGCGAGATCGAGCGCAGCGGCGACCTGGTGGTCAACATCGCCAAGGGCGCCCGCCGCATCTACGGCACCGAGTACACCCCCCGCCTGCGGGGCCTCATCAGCCGCATGGGCGACGAGGCCGCCCGCCTCTACCGCCTGGCGATCGACGCCTACGTCGACGGCGACGCGGCCATGGCCGCCGCGCTCGACGACCTCGACGACCGCCTCGACGACCTCCACCAGGACTACATCGCCGAGATCTTCGAGGCGGCCAACGACGGCGCCTTCGAGGTCCAGGCCGCCGTCCAGCTGGCCCTGATCGGCCGGTACTACGAGCGCATCGGCGATCACGCCGTCAACATCGGCGAGCGGGTCCGCTACATGGTCACCGGCTGGCTGCCCGAGCAGACCGGCGCCGCCCGCGAGGCCGTGCGCCAGGCCCGCCTGGGCGACGGTCCGGCGTCGGAGGCGGCGGCCACGGCGGCCACCCCCGGCTCCGGCCACGCCAGCGCCCTCGACGGCGGGCCCGACGCCAGCGCGCCCGACGACGGGTCCGACGGCGCCGCGGCGAGCGAGCCCGGTTCCGGGTGAACGACCTGAGGAGCGGCCGACGGTGAGGATCCTGGTCACCAACGACGACGGCATCGAGGCCCCCGGGCTCCACGCCCTGGCGCTCGCCCTCGACGACGACGGCCACGACGTCCTCGTCGTCGCCCCGGCCACGGACCACAGCGGCTACGGCGCCGCCGTCGGCGACCTCGGCCGGCAGTCCGACCTGCACACCAGCCCGGCGACGATCCCGGGCGCCGAGCACATCGCCGCCTTCTCGCTGGCCGGCCCGCCGGCCCTGTGCGTCATGGCCGCCCGCCTCGGCGGGTTCGGCGATCCGCCCGACCTC
>DATHEV010000477.1:0-2245 GCA_035318405.1 Iamia sp. | reverse complement strand
GCCGTAGGACACCGCCAGGTCCTCGACCTCGAGGACGGTGCGCCCGGCGTGGGGCGGGTCGGGGAAGCGGACCTTGGCCACCGCCTGCCGGCGGGGTCCCTCGGTGCCCTCGCCCTCGATGCGGGCGATGCGCTTCTCGATGCTGTGGGCCATGGTGGCCTTGGTGGCCTTGGCCCCGAAGCGGTCGACGATGGTCTGGAGCCGGTCGACCTCCTTGGCCCGGCCGGCGGCCTCCTTGCGGGCCCGCTCCTCGTCGGCGTCGCGCTGGCGGAGGTACTGCGAGTAGGTGCCCTTGTACTCGTGGAGCGTGCCGGTCTCTTCGTGGCCGCCGCGGTCGAGGTGGATGACCCGGGTGATGGCCTCGTCGAGCAGGTCGAGGTCGTGGCTGATGACGATGAGCCCGCCGCGGTACCGGCGCATGTAGTCGAGCAGCCAGTCCTTGGCGTCGCTGTCGAGGTGGTTGGTGGGCTCGTCGAGGAACAGCAGGTCGCTGCCGGCGAAGAGGATCCGGGCCAGCTCGACGCGGCGGCGCTGGCCGCCCGACAGGGCCGACAGGGGCAGGTCGAGGCGGTCGTCCGGCAGGCCGAGCCCGGCCGCCAGGCGGCGTACCTCGCTGTCGGCCTGGTACCCGCCCTCGAGGCGGTAGCGCTCCTCGGCCCGGGTGTAGCGGCTGACCGCCCGCTCCGACGGGTCCTCCTCCATGGCGACGCGCAGCTTCTCCATGCGCACGACGGCCTCGTCGAAGCCCCGGCCCGACAGCACGTGCTCGAGCCCGGTGCGGGAGTCGGGGACGCCGTCGAGGCGGGGGTCCTGGGGCAGGTAGCCCACGCCCCCGTCGCGCCGCACCGTGCCCCGCGAAGGCTCGGCGTCGCCACCCAGGATCTTGAGCATCGTGGTCTTGCCGGCACCGTTGCGACCGACGATCCCGACCTTGTCACCGGCGCGGACGGTGAAGCTGATGCCGTCGAGGAGGATCGTCCCTCCGACATCGACGCGCAGTCCGTTCACCGTGAGCATCGTTGGAGGCTGCCACCGGGAGGGGTCCACCACCAACCAGGTACGTTGCCGCGATGGCCGAGCTGCGTCCCTTCCCTCCCCAGCCCGACGACGTGGCGTGGCCCACCGACGCCTGGGAGGACGGCACCCTCCCGCCCGAGATCGACGCCGCCGACCTCTCGGCCCGGCTCGACCGGGTGCTCGGCCCCGACCAGGACCCGGCCGTCGGCCACACCAATGCGGTGGCCGTGGTCCACCGGGGCCGGATCGTGGCCGAGCGCTACGGCGAGGTCGAGATGGGCCCGCTGGCCGAGCTGGCGGGCATCGTGCCCGGCCCCATCACGCCCGAGACCGCCCTCCACTCGTGGTCGATGGCGAAGAGCGTGTGCCACCTGCTCGTCGGCATCGTCCAGGAGCGAGGCCTGCTCGAGGCGAGCGACCCGGCGCCGGTGCCGGCCTGGTCCGGCGACGAGCGGGCCGCCATCACCTGGGACCACCTGCTCCAGATGCGCCCCGGCCTCCAGTGGGCCGAGATCTACGAGGGCTTCGCCGGCGACGACATCCCCGACGTCATCACCATGCTCTACGGCGACGCCGCCGCCGACATGGCCGCCTTCGCGGCCCGCTTCCCGCTGGTCCACGAGCCCGGCTCGCCGGAGGCGTACAACTACTCGTCGGGCACCACCAACATCGTGCAGGGCTGCGTCCAGCGGGTGCTGGACATCGAGGGCGACGCCGTCACCGCCCTGCTGCGGGAGTCCCTCTTCGACCCCATCGGCGCCACCAGCCTCACCCTCGGCTTCGACGGCGCCGGCACGTGGGTGGCCTCGTCATACCTGAACCTGACGCTGCGGGACTGGCTCCGGCTGGGCCTGCTCGTCCTCCGGGGCGGGACGTGGGACGGCACGCCGGTGGTGCCGTCCGCCTGGATCGACCACGGCCGCACGCCCCGGTCCGAGAGCCCCCTCGACCCCGGCCTGATCCACGGCGCCCACTGGTGGACCCGCCCCGGCCGCACCGACGGCGGCTTCATGGCCCACGGCTTCGAGGGCCAGCGCCTGCTGATGGTCCCCGACCGCGACCTCGTCGTCTACCGCAACGGCAAGACCGGCTCCGACCACACCGAGACCCTCAACCAGCACCTCTGGGGCATCGTCGACCTCTTCCCCCAGGGCTAGTCGACACGGTCCGGTCCCGCCTGGCGGCAGCCCCTTCACCCGGCCTGCGTTGGATGAGCCGGCGAGCGCAG
>DATHEV010000476.1:0-6547 GCA_035318405.1 Iamia sp. | reverse complement strand
GACGGGTGTCGGGTTGCACGACAGGGCGCGATTCCGGCAAAGTCGACCGGTCCGCTCAGGAATACCGGAAAGACCCTCCCCATCGTGCTCCGTCCTCGACCGCTCACCCTCCTCGCCCTCGCGTTCGCCCTCCTCGGGGCGGCGTGCAGCGGCGAGGCGTCCACCCGGGCCGACGCCGCCGTCGAGGGCCCGACCACCACCGCCGAGCCCGTCACCGTCCCCGAGACGATCCCCGACGGCGTGACGCTGCGGGTCGGCGATCAGCTCGACTACCTCCAGACCGTCCTGGGCCTGGCGGGCGAGGACGAGGACCTGCCCTACGACGTGGAGTACGCCAGCTTCGTCGGCGGCCCGCCGATGCTCCAGGCCTTCCAGGGCGACGCCATCGACATCGGCTTCGTGGGCAGCACCCCGCTGATCTTCGCCCAGGCCGCCGGGCAGGACATCGTGGCCGTGGCCGGCTGGGCCTCGGAGACGGCGTCGTTCTACGGCCTCGTCACCGCCCCCGGCGTCGACGACGTCGAGGGGTGGGAGGACGTCCGGGGCAAGCGGATCGCCTACCAGCGGGGCACGGCGGGCGAGGCCGTGCTGCTCCAGTCGCTCGACGAGGCCGGGATCGCGTTCGACGAGATCACCCCCGTCGACGTCTCGCAGCTCCAGGTGGCGGCCACGCTCCAGGGCGGGGGCGCCGACCTCGGCATCTCCATCGAGCCGCTGACGAGCGGCTTCCTCGCCGCCAACGAGGGCGCCGCCCAGGTCGCCCGGGCCGACCGCATCACGGACCGGTCGCAGTTCCTCATCGCCACCCGGGCCACGCTCGACGACGAGGGCCGGTCGGCGGCGCTGGCCGACTACCTGTCCCGTGTCGTCCGCTCGTTCGGCTACCTGCGGGACCACCCCGACGCCGTGGCCGAGGGCGTCTTCGCCGAGATCTACGGGCTGAGCCCGGACCGGGCCGCCGAGCTCCAGGCCGAGAACGGCGTCACCAGCTTCTACGCCCTCCCCGGCGAGATCCTCGAGGCCCAGCAGCACTTGGCCGACCTCTTCGTCGAGGCCGGCCAGATCCCCGAGGAGCTCGACGTGGCCGCCGAGTTCGACAACCGGTTCAACGAGCTGGTCGCGCAGGAGCAGGGCGCATGACCGCCCTCGACCAGCCGCTGGCCGGCATCGGTGATCTCGAGGCGGGGGCGGCGGTGACGTCTGCGCCGACCGCCCCCCGCCTCGTCACCCTCCCGACCCGCGCCGCCGTCGATCCCGCCACCCGGCCCCGCCGCCTCCGGGTCCCCCGCGGCATCGAGCGCCTCGCCGGCGTGGCCGTGCTGATCGTCGTCTGGGAGATCGCGGCCCGGGCCGGCTGGCTGGCGACCGACGTGCTGGCCGGTCCGTCGACCGTGCTCACCGCCGGCTCCGACATGGTGCGCGACGGCACCCTGCCCGATGCCCTGTGGGCCTCGCTCCAGCGGGTCCTCTGGGGCGCTGCCATCGGGATCCCCATCGGGGCCGGCCTGGCCCTCGTGGCCGGGCTGTCGCGGCTCGGTGACGACCTGCTCGACGCCACCGTGCAGATGCTCCGGTTCGTCCCGATCATCGCCCTCCAGCCGCTGCTGATCGTGTGGCTGGGGGTGGGGGAGACGGTCAAGGTCACCCTGATCGTCCTGGGCGTCGCCTTCCCGATCTACGTCAACACCAGCGCCGCCATCCGGGCCGTCGACCCCCGGTACCTCGAGCTGGCCGCGACCGTGGGGCTGGGGCGGTGGGAGCGGATCCGCCGGGTCGTCCTGCCCAGCGCCCTGTCGGGGTTCCTGGTGGGGCTGCGCCTGGCCTCGGCCATCGCCTGGCTCGTGCTGGTCTTCGCCGAGCAGATCAACGCCACCAGCGGCGTCGGGTTCCTGATCCTCCGGGCCCAGACCCTCTTCCAGACCGACGTGATCGTCGTCGGGCTGGTGACCTATGCCGTGCTCGGGCTGCTGTCCGACGGCCTCGTCCGCGCCCTCGAGCGGCGCCTCCTCCGCTGGGCCCCGGGCCGATGAGCGAGCGCAGCGAGCGAATCAGACAGCACAGTCGTGTCTTCGGGGGCGAAGCCGCCGGCGGTCATCGGTGCCCACGTGCGGCGGCGCGGCCGGGTATCTCCACTGGTCGGGCGAGGCACCGATGACACCGCTGCTCACCGACACCGGTCGGGGCCTCGCCGTCGACACCCGGGACGTCCACCGCACGTTCGGCGACCGCCACGTCCTGCGGGGCATCGACCTCCACATCCGGCCGGGCGAGCTCGTCGCCCTCCTGGGTCGCAGCGGCTCGGGCAAGAGCACCCTCCTGCGGGCGCTGGCCGGGCTCGACCGCGACGTCGTGGGCACCGTCCAGGTGCCCGAGCGCCGTGCCGTCGTGTTCCAGGACGCCCGCCTGCTCCCCTGGGCCTCGGTCCTGGACAACGTGGTGCTCGGTCTCCACGGACCCGACGCCGAGGCCCAGGGGCGCCGGGCCCTCGACGAGGTGGGGCTGGTCGGCCACGAGGACGACTGGCCCAAGACCCTGTCCGGCGGCGAGGCCCAGCGCGCCGCCCTGGCCCGGGCCCTCGTCCGCGAGCCGGAGCTGCTGCTGCTCGACGAGCCCTTCGGCGCCCTCGACGCCCTCACCCGGGTGCGGATGCACGTCCTCGTCCAGGAGCTGTGGGAACGCCACCGCCCGGCCGTCCTCCTGGTGACCCACGACGTCGACGAGGCCCTGCTGCTCGCCGATCGCGTGCTCGTCCTGACCGACGGCGTCCTCTCGCTCGACGAGCCCGTCGCCATGGACCACCCCCGCCCCCGCGGGGACGCCCGCTTCCTCGCCCTCCGCACCCGCCTCCTCGCCGAGCTCGGCGTGGAGGAGAACCTCTGAAAGGACCACCATGACCCTCCTCGACCCCACTCCGTCCGCCGCCGCGAGTCACGACGTCGCCCTCGACGTCGAGCTCCTCTCGGCCTCGATCGGCGCCGTCATCCGCGGCCTCGACCTGCGCGACCTGGACGACGCCACCGTCGCCGCCGTCCGCCGAGTCTGGCTCGACCGCAAGGTCGTGTTCTTCCCGTCCCAGCACCTGACCCCGGACGAGCACATCGCCTTCGCCCGCCGCTTCGGCGAGCCCACCGAGGGCCACCCGGTCATCCCCGGGGTGAAGGGCCACCCCGAGGTCTTCGAGATCGACTACACCGCCAGCCGCGAGCTCTACGCCGCCTACGGAGACGTCTCCACCCGCAGCCGGGGGGTGTCGTGGCACACCGACGTGACCTTCGTGACGCGGCCGCCGCTGGGCTCGATCCTGCGGGCCGTCGAGGTGCCCGAGGCCGGCGGCGACACCCAGTTCTCCGACCAGGTGGCCGCCTTCGCGTCGCTCAGCCCGGTGCTCCAGGAGTTCCTGTCGGGCCTCACCGCCGTGCACGACGGCCGGGCCCAGTTCAAGGGCATCCTCGACCTCGTCGGCGAAGGCCGCTGGGAGGGCGAGACGCTGACCCAGCTCGAGCCCACCGAGCACCCGGTCGTGCGCACCCACCCCGAGACCGGCGCCCGGTCGCTGTTCGTGAACCCCGGGTTCACCAGCCACATCGTCGGGCTGACGGCGGCCGAGAGCGACGCCCTCCTCGCCTTCCTCTACGAGCACGCCGTCCAGCCCGAGCACACCGTCCGCTACCACTGGGGCGCCGGCGACGTCGGCTTCTGGGACAACCGGGCCACCCAGCACGCGGTCGTCGGCGACTTCGGCGACGCCCACCGCGTCATCCAGCGGGTCACGTTGCGCGGCGACGAGCCCCGCTGAGCCCATGACCCCGACCGCGACCACCGTCCTCGACCTCACCCGCCCGGCACCGCTGCCGAGCGGGCTGATGATCGACATCGCCGCCGGGCTGGCGGGGGTGCCGGCGCTGTGGCGGCCTCATGCCGTCCACGGCCCCGAGCACCACGCCGTCCGCCTCCTGGCCACCGAGTCCTACGAGGCGTGGGTCATCTGCTGGTCCGACGACGCCATCGTCGACCTCCACGACCACGGCGACGCGGCCGGGGCCCTGGTGGTGGTCGAGGGCGAGCTGGCCGAGGTGGTGGCGAGCGGACGGCGACGGGTCCTCGGACGAGGCTCGGTGGCCCACCTGCCCGTCGGTGTGCCCCACGACGTGGTGGCCACCACCGCCGAGCCGACCACCAGCATCCACGTCTACTCGCCGCCGCTGGAGACGATGGGACGCTACGACGAGGCCGGCATCCGTCTCGCGGCCGACCCGGTGGTGGTCGTGCCCGCCGTCCACGACGCCCCCAGCTACGTGCGCGCCCTCGACGCCGCCGAACGATCGGCCGTCCGTGGCTGACGTCGACCTCGCGACCTTCGAGCGCTTCACCTCGAAGCGCGATGTCGGACGCTCGAAGGTCGCGCTCGGCAGCCTCGCCCGGCGGGTGCTGCTCGGGCTGCTGCCGGTCGCCCTGTTCCTGGGCGCCTGGTCGCTGGTCAGCGCCCTCGGCGTCTGGGACGAGGTCTTCGTGCCCCGGCCGGCAGCGGTGTGGGACCGCCTCGTCGAGTCGGTGACGATCCACGACGGGCGCCGTGGCCTGAGCGATCACTACCTGTGGGAGCACCTCGGGGCCAGCCTGCGGCGCATCCTGAAGGGTGTCGGCTGGGCCATCGTCGTCGGCGTCCCGGTCGGCCTGCTCATCGCCACCGTCCGGCCGGTGGCGGTGCTCCTCGAGCCGTACGTGAACTTCATCCGCAGCCTCCCGCCGCTGGCCTACTTCAGCCTGCTGATCATCTGGTTCGGCATCGAGGACACCAGCAAGGTCTGGTTGCTGTTCCTCGCCGCCGTGGCGCCGATCGCGGTGGCCGTCTCGACCGGGGCTCGCAGTGTCCGGCGCGACCAGCTCGACGCCGCCCGCAGCCTGGGCGCCAGCCGCTTCCAGGTGGTGGTCCACACCGTCCTGCCGTCGGTGCTGCCGGACCTGATGACCGGCATCCGCCTGGCCGTGGGCTTCGCCTGGACGACGATCGTGGCGGCCGAGACGGTCGACGGGATCCCGGGCATCGGCGGCCTGGCCTGGTCGACCAAGAAGTTCCAGCAGACCGACGTGGCGGTGCTGTGCGTCCTCGTGATCGGCGCCACCGCCCTGCTCCTCGACCACCTCATCCGGGTGGTCGACCGCGCCCTCGTCCCCTGGCGAGGCCAGGCCTGACGACGGCACCCGACGTCCGGCAGATCGCCGCCGTCCCGAACCCCAGGGGGATCCTGATGCACGACCATGTCCACCACCACCGGCGCCGCCGGCCGCTCCTCGCGCTGCTGGCCGTCCTGGCCCTCCTGCTCGCCGTCGCCGCCTGCGGGGACGACGACGACGAACCCGCCGCCGGGGCGGACTCCGGCTCCGAGGAGACCGGGGGCGCGCCCGAGAAGATCACCATCGGCTACCAGCTGATCCCCAACGGCGACCTGATCGTCAAGGGCTCGGGCTGGCTGGAGGAGGCCTTCCCCGACAGCGAGATCGAGTGGAAGCTGTTCGACTCGGGCGGCTCGGTCAACGAGGCCATCGTCGGCGGCAGCATCGACTTCGGCCTGGCCGGCAGCAGCCCCGTGTCCCGCGGCATCTCCACCGGCATCGAGTACCAGGTGCCGTGGATCCACGACGTCATCGGCGAGGCCGAGGCCCTGGTCGTCGACCCCGACACGGTGTCGGGCCTCGATGACCTGGCCGGCAAGACCATCGCCACGCCGTTCGCCTCGACGTCGCACTTCAGCCTGCTGGCCGCCCTCGACGATGCCGGGGTCGACGCCTCGGAGGTCGACATCATCGACGCCGAGCCCGACGACATCTTCGCCGCCTGGAGCCGGGGCGACATCGACGGCGCCTACGTCTGGAACCCGAACCTGGCGTCGATCATCGACGACGGCGGCGAGGTGCTGATCACCAGCGCCGACCTGGCCGCCGAGGGCACCACCACCTACGACCTGGCCGTCGTGCGGTCGGAGTTCGCCGAGGAGTTCCCCGAGGCGGTGCAGACGTGGGTCGAGCAGCAGGACCGGGCCGTGAAGCTCATCAGGGACGAGCCGGAGGAGGCGGCCGACGTGATCGCCGCCGAGCTCGACATCGACACCGAGGCCGCCGCCGCCCAGATCGAGGACCTGATCTTCCTCGACGCCGCCGAGCAGGCCGCGGCGGAGAACCTGGGTGGGGGCCTGGCCGAGAACCTCCTCGCCGCCGCCGAGTTCAACGTCGAGCAGGGCGAGATCCCCGAGGCCAAGGCGGCCGAGGACTACGAGGCCGCCGTCGACGCCTCGTACGCCGAGGCGGTCGGCTGATCATGGGCGACGTCGGGGTCGAGGTGCGTGGGCTGGGCCACGTCTTCGGCTCCGGCGACCGCCGGGTCGAGGCCCTCGGCCCCGTCGACCTCGACATCGACGCCGGCGAGCTGGTCTGCGTCGTCGGGCCCTCCGGCTGCGGCAAGACCACCCTGCTCAAGTGCATGTCCGGGCTGCTGGCGCCGAGCAGCGGCCAGGTGCTGCTGCACGGCGAGCCAGTGGACGGCCCGCCG